>WOZA01000083.1 GCA_011620505.1 Anaerolineaceae bacterium | reverse complement strand
TCAATGAGACTATCACACGCGTAAATAGGAAGAAATAAAGCATGCACAACATTCGAAAAATTACTGAAGACCTCATCTACATTGGCGCAAATGATCGCCACATTTCGCGGTTTGAAAATCAGCATCCTGTTCCAAACGGAATGTCTTACAACTCATACCTGCTCTTGGACGAGAAGACAGTTCTTCTCGACACCGTTGATAAGGCGGTCGGAGATCTCTTTTTGGAGAACCTTCATGTGGCGCTGAATGGACGTGCACTGGATTACATGATCATTCAACACATGGAGCCCGATCATTGCGCCTTGATTCCGCGCATCATTGAGCTTTACCCACAAGTAACAGTGGTGGGCAGCCAGAAGACCTTCGGAATGATCCAGCAATTCTTTGGGCTGGACCTGGCAGAACGCGCGATGGTCATGAAAGAAGGCGACACGCTTCAAACGGGCGCGCATACGCTGCGCTTCCTGATGGCGCCGATGGTGCATTGGCCTGAAGTGATGGTCACTTACGATGAAACCAGCAAGTGGCTGTTTTCAGCGGACGCTTTTGGCGCTTTTGGCGCGATCAATGGCAACCTGTATGCAGACGAGTACGATGTGGATTTTGACCTGATGCCCGAGGTCCGGCGTTATTACACCAATATTGTCGGCAAGTATGGGCGCCAGGTGCTGGCACTGCTGGAAAAAATTTCAAAACTCGACATTCAAATGATTCTTTCGCTCCACGGACCCATCCTGCGGCAGGATCTGCATTATTACATTGAGAAGTACAGCAAATGGGCGTCCTACACCCCGGAAGAAAAGGGGATCGTGATTGCTTATGGCTCCATCTATGGCAACACAGAAAAAGCCGCTGAGTTGCTGGCCGCCAAGCTGGCGGATCGGGGCGAAAAGAACATCGTGGTCTATGATGTCTCCGCCTGGCACTTTTCGTACATCCTGAGCGAGTGCTTCCGTTTTGACCGGTTGGTGTTGGCCTCCTCGACCTACAACCTGGAAATTTACCCCCCGATGGAGAATCTACTGCTGGAACTGAAGGGGCATAACATGCAAAACCGGGCAGTAGCCGTGATTGAAAATGGCACCTGGGCACCGCAGAGCGGCAAGAAAATGCGTGAATTGCTGGCAGAAATGAAAGACATGCGCGTTCTGGAGAGCGAGATCACAATCAAGTCCGCCATGACCCCTGCTGACGACGAAGCCCTCGACGCCTTGGCGGAATTGATCGTTGCAGCTTAGCTTGTTCATTCCCTGGAAGGCGAAAATACGCGCGCCAGGCAGCGCGCACTTGTATAATCTTTGCCAAATAAACCTGTAAATGGTTATTGTAAGCATGAAATGAAGAGGAAAGATGAGCATCGAAGAGATTGTCAAAAATCAGCGCAGCTATTACATGACAGGAGCAACCAGGTCATTGGAATTCCGTTTGGCGGCACTGCGTAAATTACAGAAGGCAGTGCGCGATCATGAAAAAGCAATCTGCGATGCGCTGCTGAAAGACCTCAATAAACAGCCCTTTGAATCCTACATGGCAGAAATTGGGATGGTGCTGGATGAAGTCCGATTCCACATCCGCCATCTGCCACGCTGGATGAAAGACAAGCGCGTTCCCACTCCCCTGGTGCAGTTTCACGCTGTCAGTTTCATCTCCCCTGAACCTTACGGTGTAGCGCTGATCATGGCCCCCTGGAATTACCCCATTTTGCTCTGTCTGGATCCGCTGATCGGGGCGATCTCTGCTGGCAATTGCGCGGTGGTTAAGCCCAGCGCCTATACTCCAGCAACCAGCCAGGTGATCGCGGATATTGTGAAAACCATTTACCCTCCGGAATATATCACGGTGGTGCAGGGCGGCAGGCAGGAGAACACAGCCCTCCTCGAACAAACATTTGATTACATCTTTTTCACCGGTTCAGTTTCGGTTGGCCAGGTCGTGATGGAAGCAGCCGCAAAACATCTGACCCCGGTTACGCTCGAGTTGGGTGGTAAAAGCCCCGCAATCGTGGATGCCAGCGCGAATCTAAAACTTGCGGCCAAGCGTATCGCCTTCGGAAAGCTGCTCAATGGCGGACAAACCTGCATAGCGCCGGATTACGTATTGGTTGAGGCAAGTGTTCGGGATACTCTCGTGCAGAATTTAAAAGAAGTTTTAGACGAGTGGTTTCCGAATGGCGACTACTCAGATCAGGTGCATATTGTCAATGAGCGTCATTATCAGGAGAAAAAGGCGCTTCTGGAAGGGCAGACGATCGCATTTGGCGGCGTTTTTGACGACGAACGCCATACCATGGAACCAACTGTGCTGATCGATGTGGACCCGGAGTCCGCTGTCATGCAGGAAGAGATTTTTGGTCCAATTTTACCCGTGATCACCTGGACCAGCTTGGACGAGGCGATCGATTTTGTACGTAACCGGCCAAAACCGTTGGCTCTATACCTGTTCACTGGAAAGCGGGCCGTCGAGAAGCGGGTTCTGGATAACTGCTCCTTTGGGGGCGGATGCATCAACGACACCGTTATCCACCTTGCCACCTCTTATATGGGCTTTGGCGGAGTGGGGCATTCGGGCATGGGCAGTTACCACGGAAAACGGAGTTTCGACACTTTCACACATTATCGCAGCATCGTACGAAAATCGACCTGGCTGGATTTACCATTCCGCTATTTTCCATATACGGAAAGAAAGCTCAAGTTAATCCGACGATTTTTGAAGTAAACTATGGAATCTGCTTATGATGAGGCTTGATAATAAGGCGGAATTTTTGATATGCTTACCGTTGTTAGCATGGATGTAATTTTTCTGGAGGAAAGATGCAATTGAGGAAACAGCTAACAAAACTTGCTGTGTTAATCCTACTGGCATTTACTTTTTCAAGCTGCCTGCCTACATCAGACTCTCAGCCCGAAGAGGTGGTAAGCCAGGCAACCAGGTCAGCTGCGGCTACTGCGCAAGCGCAAATGAACTTGCTGCAAATTGAGGCATTCGAACTGGAAAGGGAACTGGACGAGAACTTTTCGGAACATTATGTCGGCATTAATACCGAAAGTTACCCAAGTTTGAAAGTGGTCGTTTACCTGACTGGAGCGGACAAAGCTGACCTGGCGCCTTTTGTGGAGGATCCGAGCTTATTCGAGGTTATTGAAGTAAGAGAGGAAGCGATCTCCCGTCAGTCTTTACGGGCAATGCGCGAATTATTTAAGGCAGAGATGGATAAAGCTGGTGTGACCTATACGACAGGGATCAAAATGGAACCTGCACGTTTGCAGGTTTATGTTTACGACATTTCCGAAGCACAAGAAAAGTTGAAAGCTGCCGGCGTTTCCATTCCCGAACATGTCGAATTTGTTCAGATGGAAAATTTGCCTGAAGGTGGCTGAGACACATAGATCACACTCTGCCGGAGGCAGAGTAAGCAGAAACAAGCCACGCTGGTGATAAACCTCGAAGCTCATCAAAAAACAGCCTTGCGGCTGCTTTAGTGGACCCAGAGAGATTCGAACTGTGCGCAG
>WOZA01000106.1 GCA_011620505.1 Anaerolineaceae bacterium | reverse complement strand
AATTGCCGTGCTCGGTCCGGAGACCGGTATGATCATGTAATTCCTAAATGGATCGCGGCTGAAACTCGTACCATCTTTCCAATTATGTTCCTGGAAATTTTGGATGGTTTGAAGAAAGGATACTGCGGAATTTTACATGGAAATCTGGTAAATTCGAGTAAAATTACAGTTAGTATCCATTGGTCTTTCTAAATTGTGGATTGTTTGAGCGTAGTGCTTATCAACAATTGTCTTTCAACTAACAGGAGGTTGTCAATGCTAAGTAAATCACTGGCAGTTAAAGTATTCAGTTCAATTTTGGCTTGTATTTTGCTCCTTTCCGCGTTTAACGTGCCGACTGAAAAAGCGTTCGCACAAGATAACGGTCCGCAAGTTCTTACCCGGGATGTTGAAGTGGTGAATCCCTACTACACAGTCGAACATTTGGTCCTGGATAATGGCTCCGCCATTGATCGGAACATTATCAACGGGCCTTCAAAACCACCTGTGGGCGATGACCATGGCCAGTCAAGCGAACTTGATGCCAATGCAATCGCACTACTGGATTTTCCCTCATTTAGCTGGATGTATGGCTGCTCAGCGGTGTCGGCTGGAATGATAGCAACTTATTACGATAACACTTGGTTTTCCTCCATGTATACTGGTCCAACAAATGGCGGGATTTATCCGCTTACAGATTCGGATTGGGGGTTGTGGACGGACGGGTATGATGTATATCGCAACAATCCACTTGTGGCTACCAGAAATGGCGTTGATGGACGAAATGTCCGGGGTTCAATCGAAGACTACTGGGTTATGCTGGATAGCAGTGCAAATGATCCTTATATCACCAACGGCTGGGTGCAACATCAATGGGGTGATGCCGTGGGGGACTATATGAAAACCAGTCGTTCGCTTTACTCCAATATTGACGGCGCTACTTCTTTTTACACCTGGACAGATTTACCGGACCAACTTACTTGTGATCAAATCGTTGCCAATAATATTCAGGATGATGGCTCAGTAGGAATTCGTGATTTCTATCAAGCCCGTGGGTATCAAGTTGGTCATTGTTATAACCAAAAGACGGATAACAATGCCGGGGGGTTCACCCTCGCCATGTTCCAGAGCTATATCGATCTGGGTTATCCCATCCTGATCAACCTGGCAGGTCATAGTGTGGTTGGCTATGCCTATAGCGGATCAACCATCTATATTCGGGACACGTGGTCCTCAGATCCCAGTTATCGACCTACGATAACCTGGGGCGGGAGCTATGAAGGCATGCCGATGCAATCTGTATCAGTCGTGTTACCTATCCAAAATCAAGTGACGACCAGAAATGTTTATCTTCCATTGATAACCAAGCCTCAGGTCCTGCTAAACGGTGACTTCGAGATGGGGCCAGCGGTTTGGGACCAGTATTCATCGCATGGATGGGATGTGATCTGGAATGATCCTACCCGAGCCCACCAAGGGGAGTGGTTTGCATGGCTTGGAGGCGATTATGACGAGTTTTCTGCTATATCCCAGGTAGTAAAAATTCCATCGGGTGCCAACGCCCTCGAGTTTTATTATTGGATAGCGTCAGATGAATCAGGATGTCAGTACGATTACTACAGAGTTCAAATCGGAGGGAATATAGTTCTCTCTGATTGGTTGTGTTCAGAACATAATACCAATGGCTATGTCTACAAAGGCATCGATCTTTCGGCTTATTCAGGGACGACTCAGGAAATTATGTTTTATGTCATGACTGATTTTTCTGTAAACAGCAATTTCTTCCTGGATGATGTCAGTATTGCCAGATATGCTAAAACTTTATCTGAATCGATCAACACTGAACCGGTTGATCCAATTTTCTTCCGAACCAAGTAAATTCTTAAAATTAATAAAGCCGCCTGAGTTTCGGGCGGCTTTATTATCGTTTGTGACCAGACACCTACTTCGTCGCGCAGGCAATACAGGGGTCAAAGGCGCGCACAACGCGCCCGACTGCCCGTTCCAACTCCGCATTAATGCCTTCCGGGCCTACATATCGTTTTGCTGCAACCATCAGGGCGCGGCGAATGGCAAGCATGTTGTGGACAGTGGGAATGACAAAGTCAGCGGTCTTGATCAAGCCATTCTCGACCTCATAGCGGTGGATCAACGGTCCTCGCGGCGCTTCGACCAAACCAAAGCCAGTTCCATCCTTGGGGGCGTAGCCAACTTCAGTCTCGCCATGTTCCAGGTCACATTCCAGCATTTGCTGCGCTTTTTCGAGGGCATAGACCAGTTCGATCCCACGGCAGAGGTCAAAGAACATGATGGCGTGCGCCGGCTTGCCAAAGGTCTGAACGAAGCGTCTTAAGTAAGCGTCTGCCCTGGGAGTGCCGAGTGATTCCGTCAGATTGATGCGCGCCAGGCTGTTTGCGCGCAGGATCTGCCCCATGTAGCTGCTGACGCCTGCGTAAGAGTATTCGCTTTCGGCAATCTGCAGGTAGGCCTCAAAATCATGCGGGTCAAAACTGGGCGCTTCGGTGCCATCAGGCTGCATCACGCGCAAGCGCTGGCTGTTCAGGCGGTAATTGTTCGCCTCGGTGGACGCCAGGTAGTGGGTTGGTTCGTCATCGCCCCAGGAGCCGATTCGGTCTCCCATTTCCATCGACATCTCCCAGTAGATGTCTACCAATTCAGTCGCAACCGGCAGAAGCTCCTGGATAGTGAGGATCATCTGGTCCGCTTTCTCCCTTTTTATGCCGCTGGAAACCCCGCCAATCACGGTTTTGATCGGATGGATGAATTGACCGCCTGCAAGGCTGATCAGGTCGGTGCCGATCTTGCGGATCTTCAGCGCCATCTGCGCCAGCGAGAATTCACGGGCTTTGCCCGCCTCACTCTGGGAGAGTTCAAACAACGAACTGGCGTTGGTGCGATCGGGCATGGTGAAGATGAAAAGGGAGGTTGCCTGATTCTGGATGAGCTGACCGAGCAGCAGCACTTCGCGGATATCATTAGCCAAGGGAGGGGGAGTGATATCGAAGACGTCTTCCAGGGCTTTGACCGAGGCAACCTGGTGGGCAGTGGAACACACGCCACAGATGCGCGGTACGATGACGGTGATCTGTTCGGCAGGCACACCGCGCACGTAATGACTAAAGCCGCGCATTTCCATTGCCTGAAAATCTGCCCTGAAGACTTCGTTATCGTAAACGTCGATCACGACACGGGCATGCCCTTCAATTCGGCTGAGGGGGTAGGTGATAGTAGTCATCAGAGCATCTTCTCCTTTGTCCGCAGGGGGAGGTCAGCTTCCTGGGTGTAGTCGGTGAATTGACCGAGAAAAAGAGATAGCCAGGGAGATTCGAGGACGGCATCAATCTCTTCAGCGGGGATATCCGTCATGCGGGCGAAGACACGCCGCAGGTTGTCGAGCACAAACTTGGGCTCTTTGTTCAAATAGGGGTTGGCAGGTCCGCGGCAGCCCACACAGGCATGCCCGGGACGCGTGCAAAGCGCGCCGCAGCCGCCGCGGGTGGAGGTGCCAACACAGATATAACCCTGGTTGACCAGGCAAATATCCGGCAGGACCACTCCGCTGCGTGGGCCGGTAATGGAGGTGGGGCGCATGTCGTTAAGTTTTTGTCGCCCGCATTCCTGGCAGACGATGGCTGCGATTTTGGCGTTTTCAGGATCTTTCAAGGCGGTCATGAAAAGTTGGGGTGTGGGAGGACAGCCTGGCAGATAGAGATCAACGTCTACGAAGCGGTCGATCGGATAAGCATTTGGGAGCATATCCGGCATACGCAAGCGATGGGAGGCTTTCAGAAAGGACTCTCGGGCTATGTGATTGCCCTTGAACTGGGCAACCCCGCCGGAGAGCGCGCAGGTGCCCACAGCGATCAATTTTTTGGTGCGGGAGCGCCCTTTGCGCAGATTATGGATGTCTTCATCCGTGCGCACGCCGCCTGTTACCAGCAGGACTTCCACGTCGTCGGGGATTTTATTCGAAGTGACCACCAGGGGCATGTACACCAGTTGAAAATTGCTGATCCATTCATCCGAATTCAACAGCGAAACTTCACAGCCTGAGCATCCGGAGAGTTGAAGCACGGCAAACTTGGGAAGATCCTTTGAAGTTTCCATAGTCTCATTTCCACAGGATAAGTTGGGTTATTCACAATTATATCCAGTAATTCCACAAATCTGAGGGCGTTTATCCACAAGTTTTCCACAAAAGTACAGCCGAACAGAAAACAACCTGCTGCCCTGCGAAGAGGTTGGAGTAGAATTGGACGCTGAGGTGAACATGGAACCAACATTAGAGCAGGTAATTAGCTGGGTGAAGGAAGCTGCAAGTATGGCTCGGCAGATGCGCCAGGAGGATTTACAGGTACGCCACAAGAGCAAGGCGGATCTCGTCACGGAAGCGGATACAGCCATTGAAGCCTTTCTGATAGACAAAATCCACACCAATTTCCCTAACCACAGCATCAATGCCGAGGAAAGTGGGCAGCATGATGGCGATCAGGAACATGAATGGTTCATCGACCCAATCGACGGCACGCTCAATTATGCCCACGGATTACCCCAGTATGCCATCTCGGTTGCTTATGCCTGCAAAGGTGAACTCAAGCTCGGTGTGATCGCCAATCCGCCGATGCAAGAATACTTCTACGCCGAAGCTGGCAAAGGGTCCTGGCTGAATGGCAAACCCATCCGCGTCTCGGAAACACACGAGTTGATCGACTCCATGCTCATCACGGGCTTTCGCTATCATCTTCTCGACACACCGCGCTCAAATATCAACAACTTCATCCGTCTGTCGCAAGAAGTGCAATCCGTCCGGCGCCTGGGTTCTGCCGCGCTGGACCTGGCGTATGTTGCTTGTGGTCGCGTGGAAGGCTTTTGGGAGATCGATCTTAGCCCATGGGATGTAGCCGCAGGTATCCTGTTGATCCGCGAGGCTGGCGGAATCGTCAGCACGCTCCATGGAGAAGGGCATCTTCTGAAAGGCAGCATAGACATCCTGGCGGCCAACCCGGTCATCTTCCCAAAGCTGCAAGCCATCCTGAATGAGGAACACGCGAAGCCATTGTAATTGTTTGAAATCCAACCGCCACAGCGGGATTTCACAAGCTATTGCCAGTAGAAAAAGCCAGCGGCTTCAGCTTCTCCCCGAAAGTAATGTTAACGGATATAATTCCTTTAACATTGTAAAAGGCGGAACCCTTGGAGTTTATTCAGGATATTCTCGCAAATCCCGCATTATTGGTGACCGTTATTCTGACCATATGCGTAATCCTGGTCAATGGCTGGACTGACGCGCCAAATGCGATCGCAACGTGTATATCTACACGCGCAATCAAACCCAAAAATGCCATTTTGATGGCAGCTGTCTTCAACTTTCTTGGTGTGTTTGTGATGACACTGATCAATAAGAGTGTCGCCATGACCATCAGCAACATGGTGGACTTCGGCACGGATACACGCGCCAGTTCGATTGCCCTGAGCGGTGCCCTGGCATCGATTGTCATTTGGGCAACTGCCGCCTGGTATTTTGGCATCCCAACCTCTGAGAGCCATGCCCTGATTGCCGGTCTGACCGGCGCCGCGGTGGCGTATTACAACAGCTTCCAGGGGATAAATGGTGCGGAATGGATGAAAGTAGTGTTTGGCTTACTCCTTTCCACCTTTGGCGGCTTCTTTCTGGGCTGGGGTATCGCCAAACTCCTTGAGCTACTCTTCAAACACCAGGACAGGCGAAGAACCAATAAAATTTTCCGAAATGCCCAGGTGGGCGGAGCAGCTGCAATGGCGTTTATGCATGGGGCACAAGACGGGCAAAAGTTTATCGGGGTGTTCCTGATCGGAATGGCGCTGGCAAAGGGGCAAGCTGTGCCAGAAACCTTTGATATCCCGATCTGGCTGATGTTGTTTTGCTCGGTTGTCATGGCCCTTGGCACATCGATCGGCGGTTATCGGATTATCAAGGCGGTTGGAATGGACATGGTAAAGCTCGAGACCTACCAGGGTTTCAGCGCAGACCTGGCGGCAGCGCTTTCACTGCTGGCAGCTTCCTTGATCAGAGGTTTGCCTATGTCTACCACGCACACCAAAACAACTGCCATCATGGGGGTAGGCGCCGCCAGGCGCATCCGCTCAGTGAACTGGGGAGTGGTGCGGGAGATGGTGCTGGCGTGGGTGCTGACCTTCCCGGGCTGCGGTCTGCTCGGTTATCTTGTGACTCGTTTGTTGATTTACCTATTCGTTTAAGGAACCTCTATGGCTAAAAAAGATAATAACTACTTCAACATGTTCAGTGATATCGCCGGTGACGCAATTATCGCTGCACACCAACTCGAAAAAACAGTTAAGAACTATAACCCTGACAAAATCGAGAAGCTTAACAAAACCATGCATGAGATTGAGCATGGGGCAGACCTGAAAAAACATGAAATGATGAAGATGCTCGTCGCCGAGTTTATTACTCCGATTGAGCGCGAAGACATCGCAACGTTATCTTACATGCTGGATAACGTATTGGACGATATTGAAGAGGTCTATCAGATGTTCTTCATGTTCAACGTGAAAGAAATGCGCGCGGAGGCTATAGATTTTGTGGATCTGATCGTGCGAGCTACGGAGGCGATGAAAGCATGCTTTGATGAATTCGAGTATTTCCGAAAGTCAGATCTCATCGCCAAGAAAATCGTCGAGGTAAATGTAATCGAAGAGATTGCCGATTCACTTTACTTCAAAACCGTGCGTGAGCTTTTCACCAAAGAAAAAGACCCCATCCATGTCATGATCTGGCTGCGGCTTTTTGACCGATTTGAGAAGATTTGCGATGAGTGTGAGCATGTCGCAGATACCATCGGCTCGGTCATTATGAAAAATTCTTAACTATTCAGCTATCCGACTGACGCGCATAAGATCATTATGCGCGTCAGTCACCAGCGTATTAAATTTTTGATATCGTCACAAATATCAGCGGGCGGCGCTTGGTCTCCTCGTCGATATAGGAGGTCGCGACGCTCTGGATTTCCTTTTGCAGGTTGTTTGCCGGGAATTGGGTCAGCTTTACCACTCGCTTGCGTAGTTCACCAAACAACTCCTGGGACTCTTCCTGCGCGATGAAACCGCGGCTGATGATTTCCAGGTCTTTGAACGTGCCTTTGTTTTTATCCAGCTCAAGGTTGAGCAGCACGACGCCGTCCTGGCTAAGCAGTTCGCGGTCGCGCATGGTGGAACGATCCACATCACCCACACCGATGCCGTCCACGAAGACGTAACCGCCAGGGATACGTTCGCCGAGGCTCATCTCACCGTGTGTAAATTCAATAATTCGTCCATTCTCGACCAGTGCGATTTGTTCCTCTTCCATGCCCACTTCGAGTGCCAGGCGTTTGTGCTGCTTGAGCATGCGCATTTCCCCGTGGACGGGGATAAGGTAGCGCGGCTTTACAAGATGCAGCAGCAGTTTCATTTCTTCCTGGCTGGCATGTCCTGAGACGTGCACAGGCATAATTGCTTCATAAACCACCTCTGCGCCTTGCTCCATCAGGCGGTTGATGGCGCGGTAGACGAGCTCTTCGTTGCCCGGGATGGGGTGCGAGGAAAGCACGATCGTGTCGCTTTCTTTGACGCCGAAGCGGTGGTTGGTGCCATTAGCCAGCCGACCAAGTATGGAAGTCGGCTCGCCCTGGGACCCGGTTACCAGCAGTACCACTTTTCCGTCTGGCATGGAAAGCGCCTGATCTGTGGAAACAACAAGTTTCTCGTCATAATTCAGATAGCCAAGTTCTTTGGCAATCCGGACGTTATCGGTCATGCTGAGACCTACAAAACTGACCTTGCGATCATGTCTTTTCGCGGTATCCAATACCTGCTGCATGCGCGAAATCAGGGATGCGAAGGTCGCAATGATAATCCGACCCTTAGCCTGGTAGAAAACCTTGTCGAAGGCGTCATTGATCACGCGCTCCGAAGCTGTCCATCCGGAGCGTTCAGCGTTGGTGGAATCAGCCAGCAGCGCGAGCACGCCTCTGCGAGCAAACTCTGCCAGCTTACTGTAGTCGGTGGGGCGACCGTCAATGGGGGTATGGTCGAACTTGTAGTCGCCGGTGTGAACGATGAGACCGGCAGGGGTATCGATTCCCAAGCCGACGCCATCGGGAATGGAGTGGCAGACATGGAAAAAGTCGACCTTGAATGGGCCGATTTGCACCGATTCGCCTGCCTGGACGTCGATTAACTTGGGTTCAACTTTCATCCCGCGCCGATTTAGCTTGTTTTTAATCAAGCCATTGGTGAGGGGCGTGGCATAGACTGGCGCGTTCACATATTCAAGCAGGTGACCTATGGCGCCGGTATGGTCTTCGTGACCGTGGGTGATGACGATGCCTTTCACCTGGTTGGCGCGCTGTTTGACATATTCAAAATCGGGAATGATGTAATCAATGCCGATCATGTCGTTATCCGGGAACATCATGCCAGCATCCACAATCAGGATTTGTTGATTGTATTCATAGACTGTCATGTTTTTGCCCACCTCGCCCAGACCTCCGAGGGGGATAATACGTAATGTTTTTTTACTCATAATTCTTTACCTAACATAATAAACCGGCTGATGCCGGGAAATTTTTTTCTTATTTATATGATGGATTGTACCCTGAAATCATCCTGAAAACCGAGGTTGTGTAATAAATTCCGTCTACCAGGCAGATTCATACAGATTATATACATAGTTTTGACCAATCTCTAATATAAAGAACTTAAATTGGAGGCGTAAATAAGCAGTAACAAAACGAATTAGCAGTAACAAAACGGAGGTAGATATGGCATACATGATGAGACCAACTCCTTACTGGAGGAACCAATACGACCTTGAAAGAGCAATAAACCGCTTTTTCGACTTGGATACCGAACAGCTTCCTTCAAGCTTCCCCCTCGATGTAATCGAGAATGATCAGGAATATGTTGTGAAGGCGAGCGCTCCGGGCTTCGATCCCGAGAAGATTGAGATCACCTATGAGGACAATACTCTGTCCATTAAGGGCGAAGTTGAGGAAGAAAACAAGGAATCCGAAGAAGGCAAGTATCACATCCGTGAACGCAGTTACGGCAGTTTCTATCGCAGCATTTCAATGCCTGGTGTGATCGACCCTGATAAAATCAGCGCAGAGACGGATAACGGTATCCTGGTGATTCACCTGCCCAAGAAACCCGAGACTCAGCCAAAGAGAATCGCAATCAGCGGCAGAGAACAGAAAAAAATAGTTGAACCCAAACAATAATTCTGAAATCTGCAGTACAGACAGAATGGCTTCCGTTGAGGAAGCCATTTTTTTTGCTTTAAGGTAGTCTCACTCGGGAAAGGAGTGAGACCAAACACTCATTATGCGGGCAGTTGTGAGCATTGGTACATCAAGCAGTCACCGGGTTATGGAGATTTTTTGGCCGATGATGATAGCCATTCCCTTTCCGCAAATTATCTCCCATCGGTGAAAATCCGTAAGGCGTTGCTTATTCCATCTGGAATCTACTTGATTAGCCAAAGATAGCTTTAATCATTAGCATTACACCAAGCAAAATTAAGGGAACACCAATGATAGCGCCGATGAGGGTTATCGAGAGCAGCACGCCCACGAACAGAATAACCAGCCCCAAGATCGCACCAACGAGTCTGCCAGTGAACCTAAGGATCCACAATGTGAGCTGAAATATCGCCCAAAAGGGCCATAGAAGGATAGGGACTTTTCGTTTATCTTCCATTTTTCCTCTTTACCTGTTTTGAAAGAAACAGTTTATGCTCTTTATTATAGGTGGGTGTGGTTTAGGGGGGCATAGAAAATATATGGTCTTGGGCGGTTTTGGTATTTACGATCAAAATGGCAGTGGTTCTGCAGGCTAAGGTTTGTTGGCTTCAACTCTGTATAAATGCAGGGCAGGAGCGGAACCAACCTTACAGGCTTCGTGAAGGAAAATAGCTCCTCCACTTAACAAATTGTTAGTTAGTTCTTGACATTTGGTATTTAAAGTTGTATTCTTAAGGCGAACGTTCGCTTAGAGAGAAGTACTGAGGAATTATGTCCAAGTCTGTTACTCTAAAAGAAGTTGCGGCCAAGGCTGGGGTCAGCTATCAAACTGTCTCCAAAGTGGTCAATAATAAGGCCAGTGTCTCGCCAGAAACTGAAAAAAGAATCTGGGGTGTTATCGCCGAATTAAATTACACGCCTAATTACAACGGCCGCAGTCTCCGGCGCCAGCGAAGCAATACCATCGGGTACACTTGGGAACCCTCTCCTGCCGATCAGGCCAACCCCATTCTTGATGCATTTCTACAAAGTATGTTCCGGGCAGCGGAAGAAGAGGGTTACTACCTGCTTTGTTTTCCCTTTCATGCTGATGACGTCAGGATGCTCAAGGTCTATCACCAGTTGTACAACACTGGCAGGGTGGATGGGTTTGTCCTTTCACGCTTAAACTATGGGGAAGCGTCTGTGCCCTTTTTACTGGAGAACAAGATCCCGTTTGTAGCTTTCGGTCGGCTGGATGACCAGGACCAATCGTTTCCGTATATTGACGTGGATGGCGGTCAGGGCGTTGCTCAGGCCGTGGATCACCTCGTCAGTCTCGGGCATAGAAGAATCGCTGCCTTAGCGTGGCCGGAAGATTCCCGTGTTGGTAATAACCGCCTGGAAGGATATTTCAGAGGGTTAGCTAAAGCTGGTTTAATGAGCGATCCCAATCTGATCGTAAGGGGTGAAGGTACTTCGGCAGTGGGTTTTGAAGCAACCACTTACCTGTTAGGCTTGCCAGCAGATATTCGACCAACGGCGATCGTTTGTATGAACGACATGATGGCAATCGGTGCCATGCAGGCAATACAAACGGCGGGTCTTCAACCGGGCAGGGACATCGGAGTGACGGGCTTTGATGACACTCCAACCGCTCGTTATCTAACCCCGCCTTTAACCAGTATTAGTCAGCCTATCCCTGCCATCGGTGAAAACCTGATGAAGCGCCTAATTGAATACCTTGAAAGCGGTAGTTATCCAGAACCAAGATGTGAGCTGGTCGCTCCCAGCCTTGAGATCCGAGAATCAACCGCAGGCTATGTGCCGGCTAAAGGGCGAATTTGAAAGGAGTGAATGGAGAAAATCAGACAAATTCTATGTGCTGAAATTGAGAATATCTCAGATTTTTTGTCGACTATTGAACCGGTCAGAAATGACCAAAAAAACATTTTCGAAAGAGGAGAAAGATGAAAACCAAAATCAGTTTAGTTTCGTTACTGATCATCGTATCGATGATCCTGGCAGCTTGTGGAACCGCAACGCCAGAAGCCACTCAAACACCTATTGTTGAAGAACCCACCGCTGAAGTACCTGTTGTTGAGGAACCCACTGCTGAAGAACCAGTCGTGGAAGAACCTGTTACTCAAGGAACTTGCCCCTTGACTGTAGAAGACGGTGCAGTGATCACGTTCTCTGGCTGGGGTGATGAATCCGAGCAGAAGGTCTATCGCGATAGTATTGAACGTTTCAAGAGCGTCTGCCCGACTGTGACCGTGAACTATACCCCCGTTCCTTCTGACTTCCAGACCAAAATGAAAGCCCAGATGGCTGGCGGATCTGCCCCTGATGTATTCTATGTTGACGATCAGTTGATGACTGCTTTCGCTCCCTCCGAGCAGATCATGCCCCTGGATGACCTGATGGCTGAAGCTGGCGTGAGCACTGATGATTTTATCAGCAGCCTGATGCCGATTTATCAGCTGAATGGTAAGACCTATGCGCTTCCGAAGGACTGGGGCACACTTGGTTTAGTATATCTCCCCGAAGCTTTTGCGGATGCAGGTATTGAAGAACCGACCGCTGACTGGACCTGGGAAGACATGCGCGCAGCTGCCAAAACCATTGCTGAAAAAGGCAATTACGGCGGCTTCTGCATGGGCGCTGATTGGGCTCGCTTCCTGCCATTTGTGCTCTCCTATGGCGGCAGTTACACCAGCAGTGACCACACCACCGCTTTGTTGGACAGCCCTGAAGTGCTCGAAGCTGCTTCCTTTGTAGCAGGTATGTTTGAAGAAGGCAGCCTGGTTCGCCCGGTTGACCTCAGCACTGGCTGGTGCGGTGAGGCCATTGGCTTGAAAGCTGTTGCCATGACCACCGAAGGTGGCTGGATGGTTAATACCATGAAAAACACCTATCCGGATGTGGAATGGAAAGCTGTCGAAATCCCTGCTGGACCTGTCAAGAAAGCTGACGTGATCTTTGTCAATGGTATCGGTATCAATGCCGCTACCCAATATCCCCGTGCCGCAGCTGCATTTCTATTCTACGTGACTGGCTATGAAAACCAGGCTGAAATCGTAAAGACCGGTTTTGCCTACAGCACCCATCCCGAACAGGCTGACCTGATTGTTGATCCGAATGACAAGGCGATTGCCCAGGGCGGTCTGCTGCCCGATTCTGTGGTTGCCTATTGGGGTCCTAACACTGGTAAAGTAAACGATGCTGTTTCGCAGGCTTTGGAACGCATCTTCCTCGGTGATCAAACCGTAGAAGAAGCCTTCGCACAGGCTCAAACTGAAGCTCAGACTGTTCTGAGCGAGTAAAAAGTCATCTCTGCCTTGAAGGGGGAGAAAAATCTTTATAGAATAAGACCTGGGTTTCACGGGTAACGTGAAACCCAGGCACAGTTGTTCGCAATGTTCCTGGGAAAACGAGGAGTGGCATGGAAAACAAACAAACAAACTCCAATCAGCAAGGAACTGTCCCCGCGATTATCGCTTTTGTTGGCGTGGTCCTGGTCATCTTCGTCATTGCCTTACTGAATGCTCCAACTATGGGTGGGGCAAGGGTGATGTCATCTGCGCAAACATATTTTTCAGAAGTCCGGGCAACTGCTGTGCCTTTTATGATTTTTGCTGTACTCGTCGCCATGATCGCTGGTTTTTTCATTGCGAGGGAAGTCAAAAAAGTCTGGCCTAATGTACGAAAGCGAAAAGAATTCCTGACCGGGTATGCATTTCTTGCGCCTTACTTAATTGTCACGCTTACCTTTACAGTCGGCGTCATTTTGTTCGCTCTATATATCTCATTTACCAAGTACGACATCTTCACCAGACCTGAATGGATTGGTCTGGCTAACTATAAAGAAGCCTTTGCGGGATTCACAGACGCTACAAAACGTGACTTTTTGCAGGCACTCTACAACGTGCTCTGGTACGCTGCCATCGTTGTACCTGTCCAGACCATCCTGGCGCTGCGCATGGCGATGCTGTTGAACGCCCCCGTCAAGTTTAAGCAGTTTTTCCGCACAGTCTTCTACGCTCCCAGCGTCACCTCGTCTGTGGTGATCACCTTGATCTTCATTTGGCTGTATCTGAAGAATGGCTACTTGAACTTCTTCCTTCAGACGATCTTGGGATGGGTTGGGATCGATTTCAATCCAATTGCCTGGTTGGGAGACCCGAGAGGGTTGATCCAGTTGATTGTTGAAGCATTCGGAGGGAAAATCCCCTCGACACAGTGGTACTTCCGTGGACCCAGTATCGCCTGGATGGCGATTATGTTCCAAAACATTTTCACCACCGTGCCGACTTTCATGATCATGTACCTGGCTGCCCTGCAAGACATCAACCCGGCGCTCTATGAAGCGGCATCCATCGAAGGTGCCAACAAGCGGCAGGTGTTCAAGCAGATCACCAGGCCGCTGCTGAGGCCAATTACGATGATGATCGTGGTATTGGGGACAATCGGTACGCTCCAAGTCTTTGATCAGGTTTACCTGGCAACCTCAGGTGGACCGCTAAAGACTTCATTGACTCCGGTCTTCCTGATTTTCACGGAAGCCCTGGGCGTGAACGGACCCATCACCATGGGTTATGCCTCTGCTTTAGCGTTCATCCTGGCGGTGATTATCTTCGCGCTCACATTCGTGCAGCGGCGTATCCTCACCCAGGGTACCGAGATGTACTAGGAGGACTGACATGACCGTAACAACGCAAGAAAAAATTACGTCTCCACAGTACAAATCCCACCGGCAGGCAGTAACGGAGAACGTCATCAGAACCTTTTTCCGATATTTGCTCCTGATTGTGATCGGAGTGATTATGCTTTTGCCATTCATCATGGCGTTCCTGGGCACGGTCAAAACCGACCAGGAGATCCTGGCTTATCCGCCCAAGTTCTTGCCAGAGGTCTGGCACTGGGAAAACTGGGCTCGAGTCTGGAATACCGATCTCGGCGCAGGCGGCACCTTCCCGCGGTGGCTCTTTAACACCGCCTTCCTGTCAGTGACCGTGGCGGTTTCCCAGGCGGCGTTCGGCTCGATGGCTGCCTATGCCTTCTCACGGCTGAAATTCGCGGGCCGGGATATCGTCTTCAATTTCATGCTGGCAACCATGATGATCCCTGGGGCAGTCACGCTCATTCCGGCTTACGTTCTGATGACCAAGCTTCAGTTGATCAACACCTTCTGGTCGTTGATCTTACCCGGCCTGGTCAGCGCAGGCAGCATTTTTACCCTCACGTCATTCTTCCGGTCCATTCCAGTTGACCTGGAAGAAGCCGCTGTTATCGATGGTGCCACCCACATGCAGATTTTCAGGACGGTGATTTTGCCGCTGGCAAGACCGGCTATCCTGACGGTTTTGATCCTGCAGTTCCAGTCGATGTGGAATTCGTTTTTGCAGCCTTTGCTCTACTTGAATTCACCGGATAAATATGTGTTGAACGTTGCCTTGAGCATCTTTCAACAGCAATATAAATCACAATGGAACTTAACGCTCGTCGGCGCTATGTTCAACGCTATCCCAATCTTGATCCTGTTCTTCATCTTCAGCAGGTATTACATTGAAGGTGTTGCATACGCAGGGATCAAGGGATAAATTGGGTCTTACGGTGATAAAAAAGATACCTTCCATCTATCGCCGTTCCCTCAGGGAAATTTGGGAGGACCTGTGGACCATGCTGGTAGTGAATTCTCTCTGGATAATCGCCAACCTGCTGGTCATCCCAGGTCCTCCTGCGACGATTGCGCTGCAGGCTTACGCAAACCGCATCGTCCACAACGAAGTGACCGATCTCAGCGACGTATGGCAGGCGTTCAAACGCTCCTGGGGGGTGGGCTGGCGCTGGGGTGCGGTCAACCTGGCAGGGGTTAGCTTGCTGGCGATCAATTATTACCTCGTCAGTAACGCGCTGGATGTGAACCTGGGATCCTATCTACAAGGACTCTACATTGCCGTCGGGCTGGCCTGGTTCATGCTGCAATTCTTTGCGCTGCCCTTCCTGTTTGAACAAGAGCAGATGAAGGTCTCCCAGGCTTTGCGCAATAGCGCTTTGATGATCGGCAGAAATCTCCGTTTCTCCTTCTTGTTTGGTCTATCCCTCTTGGTTTTCCTGGCACTTGCAACCCTGACCTTTGCGCTGGGAATCATGTTTGGCGCAGTATTCCTGGCATTGGCTGGCAATTTCGCGGTCAATGACCTGCTGGAACCGATCAGAGCTGGTAGAAATATCCCTCCCACGCCTGACTTATAAATTGAAAGTAATTATTTAATGGAATTGATCAGATACTCAACTAATCCTGTCCTTTTGCCTGACCCCACTTCAACCTGGGAGACCTACAATGTTTTTAATCCAGCCGTGGTTTGCCACCAGGGTGAGTTCCACATGCTTTACCGGGCCCAAGGGCTCGATTGGGTCAGCCGGCTTGGTTATGCCCGTTCGACCGATGGCATCCACTTTACCCGCGATGCTAAACCGGTCTTCTCCCCACACGATGATTTTGACGCCAGAGGTATTGAAGATCCCCGCATTTCTGAGATCGATGGGGTTTTCTACATGACCTACACCGCCTACGGCAACAGACCCCAGCCTGGCTTTCCTCCCACCCACCTGGGCGGCAGCGTTACCCCCATGTTCGCTAAAAGCACCAACCTGCGCGACTGGGAACGCATTGGTCCGCTGGTGGTAGGCGAGGATAATAAAGACCACGTCCTCTTCCCAGAAAAAATCGGCGGCAAGTTCGTGTGCTTGCACCGCCGTCCTCCGCAGGTTTGGCTGGCGCGCTCGGAAGACCTGTTATCCTGGCCTGAAGCAGATATGCAGCCCATTTTCGGTCCGCGACCCGATAACCCCTGGGACTCCAAAAGGGTTGGCAGCGGCGGTGTGCCGATTAAAACCCAGCACGGCTGGCTCTTGATCTACCATGCCTATGACAATTCGCATGTCTACCGCCTGGGTGTCTGTTTGCTGGACCTGGAAGACCCCACCAAGGTCATCAGACGTCCCAGAGACTTTATCTTTGAGCCCCGCGAAATTTGGGAGCTGCGCGGCGACGTGCCAAATGTGGTCTTTTCTGGTGCAAATGTTATTGTAAACAACGAAGTTTATGTATACTACGGCGCTGCAGACCACGTGGTCGGGCTGGCGACCGCCCGGTTGGACGACCTGCTCGAATTTGCTTTGAACGATTAATCCTGCCATTTTTAGGAGAACTATGACTGACTTGTGGAATATCACCGAGACCTCATTTGAGCCGAAACGTCTGCGTCACTTCGAGACAACCCTCACTCAAGGCAACGGCTATTTGGGAACACGTGCAACATTTGATGAGTACTACCCGGGGGAACAGCGTACCACCTTTGTCCATGGGGTTTTTGATGATGTCCCGGTCGTCTTCACGCATCTCGTGAACTTTCCTGATTGGACCGCGCTGGATATCACCCTGGCTGGTGAGCGCTTTAGCCTTGCAGAAGGCACGCCGCTCGATTACTACCGCGAGCTGAATTTGCGGAACGGCTTGCTTACCCGCTCGTTGCGCTGGGAAAGCCCCCATGGTCTCATTACCAAACTTGAATTTTCTCGCTTTGCCAGCCTTGCCGACCAACACCTGATGTGTCAGAGGGTCTTTATTACCCCTGAAAACTATTCAGGTAAAATCCAGGTTGTCAGCCGGATGGATGCCGGTACTGACACCATGCGCTACCAGCAGTGGCGCTGGTTGGATCAAGGCGTCGAAAATGGTTTAATCTGGTTGAATCTGCGGACTTTAGCCACCAATATCGAAGCAGCAATGGCTCAAAAAGTACTCTTCAAGGGGGGCACAGAGGCTGAAATTGCCACACCCGATATTGTCAAAATGCCCTCCATTTCTGCGACCTGCAAGGCGGAAGTCGGGCAGACACTTTGCTTCGAGAAATTCACCTCACTTTATACCTCCCGCGATTGTGACGACCCGAAAAGCGAGGCGCTTACAGGGCTGGCAAACCTGGCGAATGATCCCTGGGAAGCCGCTTTTACCGCCAACGCGCAAGCCTGGGAAAAGGAATGGGACCGCTGCGATGTCGTGGTCGAAGGCGATGACGA
>WOZA01000162.1 GCA_011620505.1 Anaerolineaceae bacterium | reverse complement strand
TGTTAGCCCACTTATTTGAATCGGGAGATTGATATGCAACCAATCACTTTTATTATTGCTTCCATTTTCATTGTTCTTGTGCTTGTCTATCTTCCACGGTTTGGGAAATCAAAGCTGATGGGGAAAATCACACTTGTCTTGTCACACGGGTGCGCAAGAAATATCGGTTGTTATCAACCGCGGTTTTTTTCAACTTGCTGGTTGAAATTTTCGATATTTGGATGATGCGTAAATGCATGCTAGGAATTAAAGGGCGAGCAGAAACCCTGTCGTTTTCTACACCATTGACAGGATAAACCCTTTACAGCCGACTCGTTCCATGCATATCTGGCTCTAACCAATGTGTAGAAAATACTTTATTGCCTACTTCTCATCGCCTCCTTGAAATCAATAAAGAGCCTAAATTTAAGTAACAAAGCATAATTAAAATGATACTTGACGAACCCATGTAAAGAAGCTACTATACGAACATCGATTAGCTACCGCAGCGTGTCCGGCAAGCATGGACCAGAGTTCATCAGGTCGGCTGATTTGCAGAACCTGGCGCATAAATGGCATGGATTTAGGATTTT
This sequence comes from Anaerolineaceae bacterium, assembly GCA_011620505.1. Classification (GTDB taxonomy): domain Bacteria; phylum Chloroflexota; class Anaerolineae; order Anaerolineales; family Anaerolineaceae; genus Mesolinea. Next base: position 2,963 of record WOZA01000162.1, on the reverse strand, counting down.
GACTCATAACCCGGAGGTCAGTCGTTCGAATCGGCTCCCCGCTACTATTTTCCAGACGACCAGAAATGGTCGTTTTTTCTTGCGCCTTAAGGCAGTCGAACTCGTGGAACGAGTGAGACAAAAAAAGGCTGATCCAGCTAGCTTTTGGGTCAGCCTCTAAAGAACAAGGCTTATAGCCTCAGTGCAAATCACCCGCTATATGGGTGGATATGATTCGGTTTTTCTTGATCGATTAATCTTCAAAATTTACTGACGTTGTCATTCCCCAATGCAAGCGTGGATCCGTGTCATCCAGACGGATGCGAGCCGTGTAGAGAATGTCCCCGCTTTTCTCTGTGTAGTCCAGCGAAACCCATTCAACTGTACCATTGAGCACCAGGTCAGGGAGGGCATCGACAGTGAGAGTCACAGATTTGCCAGGGTTAATTTTAACGGCTTTGATTTCATCCAAATCAGTCGTTTTGACAAACCAGCTCGAAAAATCCGCCAGGTGCATGGCGGGTTCTCCAGATGATACGACCTGCCCTATTGTCACATCCACCGAGGTTACTACCCCGTTGAAAGGTGCTGTCAGAACCATCATGTCCAATGCCTTTTGGGCAGCAGCCACATGCGCCTGGGCTGAATCGACCTGAGCCATCCTGAGCGCCAGTTCGTCAGGGTCAGGACCGTCTTGGCGGTCCTTATAATCCTGGTTGGCTTGTTCCGCAACCTGATCAGCGTTATCGGCATTCGCCCGGGCCCGTTCCAGGTTATATACAAGGAGGTTGTAGGCTCGCAATGCATCGTCATACGCTTTTTGAGCAGCATCCAAATCTGTCTCAGCATTTTTCCGGTTGATATTATCTTCATCCAGGTTTTCATACTTATCGAAAGTTTCCTGGGCGTCATTCAGGTCATCCTCAGCATCCTGGACTTTGGTCCAGGCGTCATCGATCTCATCCCGGTAGCTCTGTGAATCCATGTCAGCTAATATCTGGTGAGCATTGTCCGCTGCTAATGCCGCCTCTACAAACACCTGGTGTGCTTGAGTCTCAGCTACCCTGGCATTCTGATTAAGGTCATCCAATGCTTGCTGTGCTGTGAGCAATTCCAGCTCAGCAGCTTTTAACTCGGACTGAGCTGCTTCCTGGTTGCCCAACACCGCCAGAATGTCACCCTCTTTAACCGATTGACCTTCTCCAACTTGGATTTCTGTTACCTGCCCGGAAGATTGGAAACTCAACCAAACCGAATCGGTTGGTTCCAGTCTTCCTTCGACTGTCAAGCCAGTGTTCGAGATCACCGGCGTGGTGACATCACTCGCTTGTGAACCCGAGCCGGTGTTCTGGGCAGAGCTGCACGCAGAAAGTAATATCCCGAGGAGAGCAAGCGTCAATAGCGGCATCAATTTAATGATTGGTTTAGGAAGAAGTTTTGTGTTCATTTTTATCCTTTTTGTTTGTTCTAGAATTATTCGTATGCTAAAACTTCACGAATGGTCAACTTTGTGGCATTTCGTGCCGGTACATAACTCGCTACAACCGAAAGCACCGAGACGACCACAAACCAGATGATGAAGCCGGTAACAGTAAAGCTGTATTGAGATGAAATCCCAAATAACGCACGAGTTACCAAGTCCGACATTAATTTACCGATAGGGAAGGATAGAATGGCTCCGATTAACCAGCTTATCCACCCAATACCCAGTCCTTCGATCATCACCATCTTCATCAAAATCGAATCAGAAGCGCCAATTGAACGCATCACTCCGATTTCGCGAGTTCGATCCATGATGTTCATGCTCATTGTTCCGGACAATCCGATACTGCCCACCAGCGCAGTCAGGATTGCCAGAATTAGCAGGAGATTAGTCAAAACTGCAAAGGATGCGGCAGAAGAATCGTTAATGCTACTGCCGGTTGTCAGGTCACTAACATGGATCCCATTGGCATCCAAAAGCAACTGTACCTTCGCAGCCAGGTCTTTTTGAGCAGCACTGTTGGGATGACCGTTGGCGACAATACGGTAAGTGGAAGTCTTGTTTTGTACCTGCCCAGGTAATGTGGAAAGGTACTCCTGGTTGACGTAAGCAGCCAGACCGCCAATCTTGCCGCCAAACTGGAAGAACCCGACAACTATCCATTCTGTCGTATTGCCATCAATTCGCAGTTCCACAGAATCGCCCACGTTCAAGGAAGGAAATCGGTCTTGAAACTGGTCATTCAAGGCAATTGCATTTTGGTCCCCCGCCACCAGCCAGCGCCCGGCAAGCAGAGTTGGATCAATCAACTGGCTGCCGCCCGGAACTGCAACCAGGTTGACGCTGTCTCCAATAGAACCATCCGGGAGTATCAGTGAACTTCTAATTGAGTCCCAGCCTTCCACTCTGGAAATTTCAGGTACAGTTGACAGAATTTGGTCAATTTGATCCATCCGGTAAGGCCTTGCGAGAGAGAGATTTAAATCAGCAAGGAAATATTGGCTGAGCTGGTCGATGTACTTGGTCAGCGAAATTCGCACACTGAACACCGAAATGAAAACCGCCCCTGCCAAAGAAAGAGTAGTCAGAGTCAAGATCAATCTCCCTTTACGGCGGAAAATGTTGCGAATGGCGATCAATACCGGCCTGGAAAGGTTGTGAATTTGAGTAAGCATTCGGTTGATCCAGCCTTCGCCAGCTTCATCTGTCAGTTGAAGGCCGCTTAATGCTTCCTGAACAGAGATACTCACTCCTTGTTTAATAGGAAAATACGCTGCAACTTGGGGAACGAGTAAGGCAAGCACCACCTCGATGATCAAGACTGCTGGTTCGAATCGGGCACCACTGTACGTGGAATTAATCGTGGAAGCCAAGAACCGATCCAATTGATCCGCTGCAATATTCGCCAGGGGATAAGCTATGGCAAAGGCAGCAATTCCATAAATGAAAATCAAAGCCATATAAATTTGTGTAACCTGCTTGCTTTTTGCCCCAACGGTTT
>WOZA01000052.1:12237-17417 GCA_011620505.1 Anaerolineaceae bacterium | reverse complement strand
GTAAAATATAAATTCATGTAAATTTGACGGAAACAACGGATTGGGTATAATCAAAACCTGATTCGCAGGAGGCTGAAGGTTATGGTTCTAAATTATGCAATTATTATCGTTTCAATCGCTTTGATTGCCAGTGTGCTGCTGCAAAGCAAGGGCGTTGGCTTGGGCGGGCTGGCTGGCGGCGATACCGGTGGTGTCTACACTCAGCGGCGTGGAATTGAAAAAGTGATGTTTTACATCACCATCGCCCTCAGTGTAGTTTTTCTGCTGCTCGCACTCATCAGTGTGCTTATCTCCTGATAGCGTCTCAACCCGCCGCTATCACAATTGATCATGGAGAATAAAGACAACTCGCCAAAAGCAGGGGTTGTCTTTCTATTTACCAAATGAGACGCTTTCGCTGGCAGCTTCTGATTGTCCTGGTCACTGGTCTTGTTGTTGGCTTGATCTTATTCTTCCAAGGCTCAGCTTCATCACCTGTTGTGGAAAATACCCCCAACCCTATTACCGGCGGCAGCTACACGGAAGCATTGGTAGGCAATATCGTACGCCTCAATCCCGCGCTGGATCGCTTCAATCAGCCAGATCGGGATATTGATCGGCTTATTTTTAGCAGCTTGTTCAAGTTTGATTCCCGCGGATTACCAGTGGGGGACCTGGCTGCAAGCTGGGATATTTCTTCCGATGGCACCCGGTACGTGATCAACCTGCGGGAAAATGCTGTCTGGCACGATGGCACCCCCCTTTCCAGCCAGGATGTGCTTTACACCGTTTCTCTGCTGCAAAGCAACAGCAGCCTGGTTGCTGAAGATCTGCGAAGCTTTTGGCAACTGGTTCATGTGGCTGCCTTATCTGACCTGAGCCTGGAGTTTTCCTTACCCTACAGTTTTGCCCCATTCCTGGACTATCTTACTTTCCAGATCCTGCCATCGCATTTACTGGGTAACCTCACCCTTGAAGACCTGGTTGACCACCCCTTCAATCTCGCGCCGATTGGCTCCGGACCTTACCGTTTTCGGGAGTTTCATCTCACAGACGGTAAGATTGACGGCGTCAGCCTTGAAGCCTTCGAATACTACTATGTTGGGCGTCCTTACATCGATGAGATCAATTTCAAGCTTTTCTCTGATGCTCACACGGCATTTCAAGCTTACCTGAGCGATGAAGTTGACGCAGTTGCCAGGATTGATCAAGCGGATCTTGAAACCGCGCTGAATCAACCCGGGCTGGACATTCACTCGTGCCGGCTTCCCCGCCTGACGATGGTCTTCCTGAACACCCAGAATCTCACACAGCCTCTGCTGCAGTCAGCTAATTTCCGAAAGGCATTAATGGCTGCCACCAACCGCCAGGCTATGATTGATGAAGTCTTTTCCAGCCAGGCAGTTCTTGCGCTTGGGCCGATCATGCCCGGAAACTGGGCCTTTTACGAAGGGCTGGAACCATACCGCTATGATGTTGACCTCGCGCGGCAACTGCTGGCTGGGGAAGGCTATACCTGGTCGGAAGCTGGTCAGTTAATGACCTCCGATGGGGCTCAGGCAAGGCTGACCCTCCTGGTGCAGGATGACCCGATCCACAACCAGATAGCAACCATCCTGGCTGAAAACTGGGCTTCAATCGGCATTGAGGTCGTGCTGGATGTCAGACCTTACGCTGAATTAATGACCAGCCTCGAAAGCAGAGCTTACGAAGCCGCTTTAGTGGATATTGACCTCAGCAACTCTCCGGATCCGGATCCATATCCCTTCTGGGCGGAATCTCAAGCTGACGCTGGGCAGAATTACTCGCAATGGCGGAATACCACTGCCAGCGAGTACCTCGAACAAGCCCGAACGCAGCCGAATAGAGACATCCGGGTGCGCCTTTACCGCAACTTTCAGATTCTCTTCGCTGAAGATCTGCCTTCCCTGCCATTCTTCTACCCCGTTTACAACTACGGGATGAAAAACGCCATCAAAAACGTTTCGATCGGGCCCATTTATGATCCTGCTGATCGTTTCAACGCGGTGAACACCTGGTACATTCTCACTGACACGACGCCATCACAGGCTGCCACTCCCACGGAGTAGCGCGATGACAGCGATTGGACAGACAGATCTGATTGGCGAACATGGGGTGAAAAAGTCGGACCTGCGCGTCAGGATGCTCGGCGCCCTCGATGAAGCCAGCGCCTCTCTCAGCCTAGCAAAAGCTTTTTGCTCACCTGGCAATCAAATCCTCCTCGAAATCTGTCAAAAAGACCTGTCCCGCATGATGGGTTTGATGGCTGCCTTACCGAAGACCCCGCTCGAAAAGCTTGCAGGCAGTTTTTTTGCTGAACTCGAAAAGCTCGAAGAAACCATCAAAGCCGTTGAGGCTACGGTTAGTTATCCGACCGATTTTATCCAACCCGGTCATACGCCTGCCACCGGTGCGCTCGACCTTGCTCGCGCGATTGTCCGCAGGGCTGAACGTGAGTGGGTTGCTGGTTTTGAGATTCTCCAAATCCCGGATGAGAGCATGCTTCAGTATCTTAACCGTCTTTCCACCCTCTGTTACCTGCTGATCCTGACTGAAACACCATTGTGACATAATGATTGGAACTCTTATCAATTTCGCCGCAATCCTGGCAGGCGGGCTGATAGGTCTGCTCGCCGGCAACCGCATCCCACTCAAGGTGCGCCAAAGCTTAACATCCGCGCTTGGCCTCTTTACGCTGGCTTACGGTGTGCATCTTTTCTCTCAAACACAGAATATGCTTGTTCCTCTTTCCAGCATCGTGTTGGGAACCATCGCCGGTGAAGCCCTTAGGATCGAAGAACTGCTCAACAGTTTGGGTGAGCGTATCCAGCAAAGGGTGGAACGCGGTACCAACGCAGGCTCCCCGGACGCCCAACGCTTCATCACCGGCTTTGTCACAGCGTCCTTGCTCTTTTGCATTGGTCCGATGGCAATCCTGGGCTCCATCCAGGATGGGCTTGTTGGGGATTACCAGATGCTTGCGATCAAGTCCATTCTCGACGGCATTACTGCGATTGCCTTTGCATCGACTTTCGGGGTGGGGGTACTTCTTTCAGCCCCGATGGTATTGGTCTACCAGGGCGCCATCTCCCTCTTGGCAGGAACCATTGGGAAGGGCTTTGACCAAAGCGTGGTCCTTGAAATGACATCGGTCGGGGGTGTGATCCTGGCTGGGATTGCAATCAGTAACCTGCTTGAGATAAAAAAGATCCGGATTGGCAGCTTTCTTCCCGCACTCTTAATCGTAGTGCTGGTCGTTCTCCTGCTAAACACGCTTGGTATCGCCTGGTCCTGAGTTAAAAAAAGCGGGGTCAGTTTGACCTGCCCCGCGTTTTTTTACGAAAAACCCTGACGATCAATCCCCAGCAGCAGCCAAAGCAGCTTGAATAGTCTCCTCCAGCGTAGTCGAATAGACAATTGTTCCGTTCACGTCAAACATGGGTGTGCCGGTGACCCCCAAATCCTTGGCGGTTTGCGTATCGCTGCGAATAGCTGCCAATTGGGCGTCGCTTTCGAGACACTGGTTGAACTTTGTCATATCGAGTCCGATCTGCTTCGCATAAGAAGAGATACTGCTATCAGCGAACGCACCAGAGTAGGTGGAATTCTCGAAAAGTAATTTTTGCATCTCGAAGAATCGGTTCTGTTCCCCCGCGCAATAGGCAGCTTCCGATGCCTTAAGGGTATCATCCTCGTTGAACTGGAAAACACTGTAAGTAAAATAAACCTTACCGGTCTCTACGTAGTCTTTGACGAATTGCTCTTCTTTTTCCAGCGCGAACGTACGGCAATGACTGCAACCAAAATTGGAAAACTCCACCACTTTTACAGGCGCGTTGGGGTCGCCGACGGATCGTCCATTTTGGTTTGCGTAACCGGAGACCTTGCTCGTGTTCAGCAGCCTGGGCAGGAAGTAGATCAGCAAAACTGCTACCACCAGCACGAAGGCTCCAATCAGCAGCCCGGTTGTCCGCTTGCGGGCTTCCTGCTCTCGTTGTGCTTTGAGTAATTCACGTTGTGAGTTTTTTTGTGCCATATTAACTCCTGAATCGATTTGCTTGATTCTGCCATAAACGTCTTTTACCGTCCAGCAGGCTCAAGACATAATTTCTATAATTTCAACGACATCACCAGGATGTCGCGATCCTCGCGTTCAAAACCCAAAGAATGATACAGAGATAACGATTGATGATTGCTTGCCTGAGTATTAACAGAATAGGAGCTTACTCCGATGGCTGAGAGGGTTTCCAACATGTCCTCCACCAGTCTGTGTCCCACGCCTCTGCGCTGCCAGCGCGGATCCACAGCCAGGCGCGCAAGATGGGCTGAGTCAAATGTGCTTGTGCTCATTTGATACCCAATGATTTCTCCTTCCAGGATGGCGACGCTGTGCCAGGTGCTGAGGTGGTAAGTTTTAACCAAACTCGAGTGGTTTAACTGCCAGGCAGGTTCAAAAGCGGCCTGGTCAATAGCTTCCACGGCAGCCATATCGCGAGAGGTCATCTGCCGGATAATAAGCCCTGGATCCACTTTGGCATGACTCACCTCTGAGAAATTGCATTGAAGTGTAACGATGGTGTCGGTTGGCTTGAATCCTTCGCTCCTGAGCAACCTCTCGAGCCAATCGTACGGTACCAGGGAGAAAAAACTCTGAGCTCCCAATCCCAGTAAAAGGTTCTTAGCCTCCGAAAAAAGGGCTTTGAAATAGCGGGTATATTCCCCGTCGCGTTCAGCGTGAAAAAAACGCAGCCAGGCAACTTCCGGACATTCAGGAGTGGCGGATAGCAGTGCTTTGATCTGCTGATCTTCTATAGCAACAAAACAGCCAGGTTCATTGAACCTTTCATTGGGCGAGAACCAGTCGAGATTATTGAATGACAGATTATTCGCATTCAGGAATCTCGCCAGGTCAAAAGAGGATAAGTCGGAACAGGACCGGATTTCGAATGGCATATTGATCAATCATTGATCCCAAGTCTGTCCAGGATGGCATTCAGTTCTTCGTCAGAATAAAAGCTGATGGAGATCGTGCCGCCCCGCTTGCCCTTTGAAAGCATCACTTTGGTGTGGAAGAACTGACGTAAACGGTTTTCCAGGTCTTCTGCTTCCGCAGGACGGGTGGTCAACTTCTTGCTGGTTGGTACCTTGCCGCTTAGTTTGCTGACAAGCAATTCCGTCTG
>WOZA01000052.1:0-12137 GCA_011620505.1 Anaerolineaceae bacterium | reverse complement strand
ACTTCTTGCTGGTTGGTACCTTGCCGCTTAGTTTGCTGACAAGCAATTCCGTCTGGCGGACGTTCAGCCCAAGGCTCAGGATGCTATCCAGGGCTGCTTCCATGGCGCGGGCACTCGGCAGGGCTAGCAGACTTCGCGCATGACCCTCCGTAATTTCGCCGCTTTGCAGAGTTTGCTGCACCACAACCGGCAGGTTGAGCAGACGTAGGGTGTTAGTAACCGTCACGCGGCTTTTGCCGACTCTTTGAGCAATGTCCTCGTGGGTCAGAGAGAACTGATCCGCCAGGCTTTGGTAGGCCCTGGCGCGTTCAATCGGGTTCAGATCTTCCCGTTGGACATTTTCGATGATCGCGAATTCCAGCTGTTCCTGCTGCGAAGCAGTCCGAACAATCGCCGGGACGTCTTTCAGACCTGCCAGTTTCGCTGCCCGCAAACGGCGTTCACCTGCGATCAACGTGTAGCGATCCACGCCTTCTGCAGCAATCACGATCAACGGCTGGATAATCCCGTGCTGTTTGATGGAGGTGGCAAGATCTTCCAATTGGTCTTCTTCAAAAATCTTGCGAGGTTGTTGAGGATTAGGGCTGATGCTTGCAATAGGCAGCAGCTGAACCTGTTCGTTTGCCCCAACCGGAGTCGGGCTGCTTTGCCAGGTGGGAATTAATGACTCGAGTCCTTTACCAAGTCCACTGCGCTGTGCCATCTCACTCCTGTCCGGGGTCGAACTTCACCCCATCTGCCGTCAACATCTCCATCGCCAACGAGCGGTAAGCTCTCGCGCCGCTCGAGTCAGGGGCATAGACCGAAATCGGCATGCCAAAAGAGGGTGCTTCTGCCAGCCTGATGCTGCGCGGAATAAATGTTGAAAAAACCTTGTCCTGGAAAAACTTTTGGACTTCACTCATCACATCCGAGCTCAGATTTGTGCGACCGTCAAACATCGTCAGTAAAACCCCTCTGATGGAAAGTTCGGGGAATAGCCCCTGCCGGATGCGATTGATCGTCTGGGTCAGTTGACCAAGACCCTCAAGCGCCAGGTACTCACACTGCACCGGGATAATTACGCCGTCCTTGGCGGCGATTATCCCGTTCAAGGTCAATAATCCGAGCGAAGGCGGGCAATCTACCAGGATGTAATCGTAACTGCTGGCCAGCGACTGAACGATCGTTTTCAGCCGTTTTTCCCGGTCCGAAAGCTCAATCATCTCAATTTCTGCCCCCGAAAGGTTTGGTGAGGAAGGCATGAGCGAGATTTTAAAGCGCGCGTTGTGCAAGACACACTCCAAAGCAGTTTTTGCGCCTATCAGCACCTCATAGGTTCCGTTTTCCACTTTATGCCGGTCAATCCCAAGGCAGCTGGTGGCATTTGCCTGGGGGTCAAGGTCTATCAACAACACCTTCTGCCCGAATTGTCCCAGGTAGGCCCCAAGGTTGATGCTGGTAGTAGTTTTTCCCACTCCGCCTTTTTGATTGACCACTGTGTAGATTTTTCCCATACCTTACCTATGTCAGTTCCCGTTTTTTGCCTGTTCGATTTCTTCCAATGTTGGGATGCTCGCCAGGCGTCTGCGTGTTACCGAGCAGGCTGAGAGCTGAACGGCAAAACGTGCGGCTTCCCATGGATCCCGCGTGATGTGAAAGCGGTGAAAGAAACAAGCCGCAAAAATGTCACCGGCGCCGGTATCTTCGATCATCTCAACTGGAGGTGCAGAAAAATACCTGACCTTGCCTTCGGTAAAGACGCGTGCCCCGTCACGGCTCTCGGTAACGACCAGCAGCGGGCAGATCCCTGCCAGTTCTTCCACTTTTTGCTCGTCTCCCCGGAGATCCTCTATGGATAGGATGACAGCATCGGCTCTGGCGAGCAAAGTCAGCCCGTCAGGCCAATCCATGTAGCGTACCAAACCTTCATCATCCGCCTGTCTGTACCATCCCTGGGGTGTCAGGCACACCAGAGCATGGGGAAAAAGCTCTATGATATTTGGATCAATTTCTGCAGCAATCGGACCCAAGTGCACCAACTGGCAGTCGCGCCAGGGTGCGGGGATGTGGTCGGCGGTGATGCGCGTAGCCGAAGAATAAAGATGCTGAACACGTGTCTGCCCAAGACCTTCATTGCGAAATACCGTCGATTTTTCTGCTGGTATGACCCATTTATGGATGCCAGTCAGGGGATCGAGTTGCAAATCACTGGCGCAACTTGTGACCAGACCGACATTGTGCCCCAAGCGGGCAGCCGTTAGCCCTGAAAAACTGGCAGTACCGCCCAGGCTGATGCTCTGATCCGCTTGTAAATCAGCAGTAACATGCCCAATGAGCAAATAGTCGATGGGATCAGGCGTGGTCAGTTGGGTCATAGGGCAGCAAGAACTCATTTCTCCGGGAAAAATTATAGCATGGAAAGGAATCAAAAATCGGGAGGCTGGTTTTAGTGATTCAATGCTGACAAATGTCCAACTATGGATGAATCTGATCGTGGATTTGGATTAAAATCAAGCCATGGAAGATGCAAATACCTATCGTCAGGCTCTCGATGACTTTCGCCGTGCCAGGTCCAAGGCTGCCATGCAGCGCTTCTGGGCAGGCATAAGAGGGCGTTCGCTTGACCTCCTGCCATATGACGAGATTTCCACAAAACTGCGTGCAGTCAGCCGGACGGATCGCGGCATCAAGCAGGTTCCCCTGAAGGACATTGTCGGCAGTGTAAATCGCATCCAGGACTTTGACCGCAACTTTCTGCCGCTACGGGATGACGATATTTATCGTTGGGCAGACGTAAAAACCGCCATGACCAGTCCGCTGGCTAAAGGTGTTCCGCCTGTTTCACTTTACCAAATTGGCGATGCCTATTTCGTCCTTGACGGCAATCACCGTGTTTCGATTGCCAAAGAAATGGGCATGGAGACAATCGAAGCTTATGTGACTGAAATCAAAACCAAAGTGCCCATCTCCAGCACGCTCACCTCCGATGAACTGATCCAAAAAGCTGCTTATGTCAACTTCCTCGAGGATACCAAAATTGACCAAATCCTGCCGGGTGTCGATTTCAGTCTGCACCTGATCGAGAATTATCCCCTGCTCAAGGAGCACATCAACGTCCACCAGTATTACATGGGGATTGAAAAAAACCGCCCGGTTAGTTACGAAGAAGCCGTGCGCCATTGGTACGAGACCATTTATTCTCCGGTGACTGCCATCATTGAAAGTTCTGGTCTTCATCACGCCTTGCGAGACCTTACGGTTACAGACCTTTATCTCTGGCTCCTGGACCAACAAAACGCGCTCCAATCGGATCTTGGTATTGAGCTTAAACCCGAAAATGTATTGGATTATGCGGCAGGCAAGGAGGGCATAAAAAGCGGTTCAGGCTGGTCCACTGCTGAGGAGCAGATCATGCAAGTCCTTTTGAAAGGGGATGAACAGCATCAGAATCCTTACCAGGACTGCCTGTTTCAGCATGTAACAGTTGCGCTGAGTGAGGATGATCCCGATTGGATCGCTCTCGAGCAGGCGATTCTCGTCGACCGCTGCTCAAACACTGCCATCCGTGGTGTGCACGTGAAAAGTCCCGGAACGCAAAAGCTTGCTGGGGAAATGGATGTATACCGACAGCGGTTCGATCGACGGCTATCAGAGGCTGGCCTGAGGGGCAAATTTTTCCTTCGCGAGGGTGGGCCTGCAAGCGCATTACTCGAGTTTAGCCTGCTCTCTGATTTGTTGGTTCTGAAACTGAGTCATCCGCCCGCAGCGAGCTTAATGGATCGCATTTCTCACGGGATCATCACCATTCTTCAACAAAGCCGCCGCCCGGTTCTGTTTGTCAAAGAAAAGCCTCTGGCGATAAGTTCCATACTCCTGCCGTTTAATGGTGGTCAGCGCAGCAAAGAAGCCTTATACATCGCTGCTTATTATGCCGCCCGCTATGGATGTCAATTGCACCTGTTATTGGTGATGAAGGGCCTGGATCAGGACGAGATCAACCGCTACTATGCCCGGACCTACCTGGAACGGCTGGGGGTAAAGGCAGAATATCACCAGGGAAGCTCAGAGAGCCTTACCGCGGATGTTGTCAACCTGGCAGAATCCTTATCCGTGTCCACATTGATATTGGGTGGTTACGAAAACACGTCCATTCTTGATCGGGTTTTCAGTCAATCAATTGATGAAATCCTTGCCCAGGTTCCGATTCCTGTCATGATCTGCCAATAATCCCCCCATTTCATCCAGGAAGCTATTCGCGGCGGAGCACTAAAAGCGTGTAATCATCATCCAATGCTGATCCGGCTCTGAATTCATTCAGGGTGAGCCCGATACCTTCGATGATTCCCCTGGCGGTTTCGCCAAGGAGTGACTCAAGCCTTGCTTTCAGCCGAACCTCACCAAACGCTTCTCCTTCAGGTGAGAATGTTTCCGTTATGCCATCGGTGTACATGACCAACCCATCTCCTGGTGCCAGCAGCAACTCCTGGTCATCCAAATGGATGGGATCCATCATACCGAGAGCGATGCCGCCTTTATTGAGCGGCTGAACCTCGCCATGTTCCCGACGAAGCCAATAGGGAGGATTATGACCTGCTATACAATAAGTCACTTTGCCGCTGTCCAGGTCCACTATCGCGTAAAAAACGGTCACAAAAAAGCCATCACTCGAGTCAAGTTGCAGAATGTGATTGACCTTTTCAAGCGTGACTGCGGGCGACTCGTTTTCGAGTGCCCGGGCTCGGATCAGCGTTCGACTCACCGTCATATAAAGTGAAGCTGCCAGCCCTTTATCGGACACGTCAGCGATAGTGAGCCCGAACCTGCCGGGAGAAAGCTCGAAAACATCGTAAAAGTCCCCCCCAACTTGCCTTGCGGTCTGCCATTCTGCCGCAACGTCATATCCAGGCAACTTTGGTAACTTGTCCGGCAGAAAGGTCTTTTGAATTTGCCTTGCCAGCTGCAGCTCCCGGTCGATCAGGGTTTGCTTATGCTGGACGGTTTGCGTGATGTAGTTCTGGATGCCTGAAGCAATCTGCAGTGAGGCAGCCTTTAGCAATTCCATGCGTTGACTACGCCCCGGACGATCCGCCTCAACCGCGACCAGCAATCCATGGACTTCCCCAGGCACGCTTAATGGCAGACATAAGCTGCTAACACCTTTGACCGTTGGGTCAGTTAATGAGGTGGTATATCCGCTTTTTGCCAGTAGATCTCCCGAAAGGATCAAATGACCAGCTTGCTCGAGTCCTTCCAGGGCTGGTAACAAGCGGCTGAGGGCTACATTGTTTTCGAAATCGTAGGAATATTTTCCTTGTTTTGTTGCTATGAATCGCAAGGCTGCCTGTTCGTCCATTGGATCAAAACGGATCAGGGCGACCTCTTCAGCGTTGGTATATTCCTGGAGGAGCCGGGTGATTTCGCCAAGCGTTTCCTGCAGATCTTTAGACGCGATGAAAAGATTGGTGATCTGCAGCATAATATTTGAAGTTACCGCTTCAGCTCGTTTCGCCTGGATCAGCTCGATGTTCTGTAAACTGACGGCCGTTTGCTGTGCAATGCCTTGAAGCAGGGCGAAGCGCTGGGTACCAAGGATCAATTCAGGTTCACGGGGGATGTAGGCTTCTTTGCTGGTATGCAGCAACAGCCCAATCTGACGTTCGTGCGCAATAAGAGGAAACAGCAGGATGGTATCTTGTGGCGAGAGAACCAGGTTTCGCGCAATGTCCGGCGAACAGCAGGAGGCGGGCATGGCAGCCGCTTTGCCGGATTGCAGGGTTTGTTCGAGCAAGTTCGTATCGGAGATTGTGCAGGGTTCATCGAGACTACACGTTGCTGTGCCTTCCCCTAAGGTAGCCTGCAGTTGATACTCATCGGTTTCTGCATCTTTCAGGATCAGGGCAACGGACGCGCCTCCAATCAGGGACAGGATGAACTCACCTGAGATTCTCAAAAGGCTATTAGCATCGGTCAGGTTGCGTGTAGCCATAGCCACCTGAAGCATCACAGACGTGTAGTAGGTCTGCGCCTGTGTTTCCTGATCCAGGCGTTCTTTCTCAATCGCACTACCCAGATAACCGGCAAACGTCGCGCAGATCCCTTCGGACTCAGGTCCATATCGTCCGGGTGTTCCTTCGTGTAAAACCAGCATCCCCACATCTCGTCTTGCAACCGTGATGGCTGTGGCGATACCGGAAAAATTCGCAGGAAGGTTAAGGGTATCTTGAAGGGGGTCTTCAAGATCGCCAGGTTTGCGGATGATTGTGCCTTCTGGTTTATTTTTCGGGTAAAACCAGGCATCGCCGGGAGCAAGTTCCTTCTGAAAATCCGGGACCCACTCTCTCTCAGGGGTCTTCATCGCGGTGAGAAAGAGATGGTCTTGTGCCGGCGCTTCCGCGCTAAAATCCTCAGACGGGTAAAGCCAGATGCTGCCAGCTTCTCCGGGCAACAATTCCAGGATGTTATCCAAACTTGCATTGAAGAAATCCTCAAGAGGAATCGATTGGGAAAGCAGTTCAGCCGTTTCACGGAATTTTTCTGAATTCTTGGTTCGCCAGACCTCGGAGCGATATAAGCTGGCGTTTCGTACTGCCACGGCTACATTGGCGCTTAATGTCTCAAACACTGCGATCTCTGCTGCAGAGAAGGCGTTGACAGACTCGCTCTGCAGGTCAAGGACTCCCAGGATTTTGCCTCCAAAAATCAGCGGCAGGGCCAATTCAGAGCCTTTTTTAACCCCTGTGATCGGGTTTGGCAGAGGTCGGGGGTCCGTGGAAACATCATTGACCAACTGCGGCTTGCCAGTACGAGCCGCGAGGGTGATTAATCCCTGCGGCGCGTCAATGTTAAACGCGATTTGGTGCTCCTGGTAGGTTTTGGCGCGTGCCCCACTGCCCGCCTGGTATGCCAGGGTATGTGGGACGTATTGCTTCAGGAAAATATGCACATACGGGATGTTGAATTCAGTGCGAATCAATTCCGAAACCCTCGTCAGCAGTTGGTCCAGATCCAGGATGCTGTTGATGGTCTGCGAGACTTCCGCGATGACCTGCAGATAGTCTTTCTGAGACGGCTGAGCTTGGGCGTTAATTGGGTCTGTCATTTTGCTCAGTGTTCTTGCTTGGGGTGAAATACTTCACCAAGGTAAGCTGATTTACTCCCGGGCGAGAGAAGTCGTAGACGGCTTCGTCCATCATTTCGCGGATCAAGAAAAGTCCCAATCCTCGTTCGCAGCGCGTTTCGAGCGGACTGGCCAGATTGGGCTCTGCCACACAAGCCGGATCAAAGGGTTCGCCGTCATCCTGGATGGTGATCTTCAAGCCTCTCTCGTTCAGATCGAGCAGAATCCTGATCTCGCCCCGGTCCTCACCCCCATAAGCATGGTCTATCACGTTCGAGCAGGCTTCATCCACGGCCAGGTCAATTGCATACCGCTGACGGTCATCAAAGGGGCTGTCTTTGATCGCGTCCAAAACAAACGCAGAGATGGCTCTCAGGTGGTCGTAACGGGCGGGAAATCTGGCGGTGAGCATGAATGAATTCCTTGAATAAGGCGATTATAACATGCGAAAAAGGGTAGAATTGTGCCATGTCCGATGACCGTCCAACCCTGCTGATCGATGACCTCCCTGAAGACGAGCGTCCTCGGGAGCGGTTGCTGCAAAAGGGAGTACGGGCTCTTAGTGACGCTGAGCTGCTGGCAATCCTGCTGGGCAGCGGACGCGCAGGCGCCAACGCGATTGACCTGGCTCAGCAGATCCTGATGGAGCTGGGCGGCTTCAGCGGCATTCACCGGGAAGACATCTCCCGACTGCTGGAGATCAAAGGTGTTGGGAAGGCTAAGGCTGCTCGCATCAAAGCCGCGGTCGAAGTCGGTTATCGCTTGAGCTCCGCGGAGCGGGGAAAAAAGTGGGTCATCAAAACTCCGCAGGATTTGGTGGAAATGCTTGGGCATGACCTGCGCGGCAGCGATCAGGAGGAGTTTTGGGTGGTCTGGCTTAATGCCCGTAACGTGGTAGCGGGAAGCCAGCAGCTATATAAAGGCTCCCAGGATGCCACCACTGTGCGGGTGAGTGAGGTTTTTAAACTGGTGGTCAGTAAAAATGCTAATGCTGTCATGCTGGCGCACAATCATCCCTCGGGGGATCCGACTGAAAGCCCGGAAGACGTCAACATGACACGTGCGATCATTGAGGCTGGGAAATTGCTGGATATCCGCGTGCTCGACCATATCATTATCGGTTTACACAGTTTTACGTCCATCCGACAAACGCATCCTTCTTTGTGGGCTTGATCCTTCAGGCACTGAAGTGCATAATGGCACCCGTTTTGGGGTGTGTGAAGGTGAGCTCCGAAGCGTGGAGCATCATGCGGTCCACCTCTGGCTTTGAGGTTGCTTTGAATTCCGGGGGCTGATAAAGCGGATCTCCAAGGATGCCCAAACCCAGGTAATAGAGGTGAGCGCGGATCTGGTGCGTGACCCCACTGTGTAGTGTGCAGACGAGCTCAGCCCAATTCTCTTCGCGGCGGCGGACCAGGAAATCTGTCCGGGCGGGTTTGCCGTTTTCAAAATCAACCCGGGTTCGGTGGTCCCGGTCTGCATTGACCCTCAACGGCACTTCGAGGCTTATCTCGTTCCATGAGGGCTGCGGGGCAACCTGCGCCAGGTAGTGTTTGATCGGTTCATGCTCCCGGAACTGCCGGTTGAGCTCGCGGTGGGTGTCTGCATCCCGAGCCAGGACCATCAACCCGCTGGTTTCCTTATCCAACCGGTGCACCATCCAGAGCCTGCCCAGAATGGGTTCCAGAACCGAACGCAAATGCGGTAGGGAAGGATCGTAGCCGTCAGGCACCGAACGCAGTCCTGCTGGTTTGTTGACCACCACAAGGTTTTCATCCATAAACAAGACCCAATCAGGAGTGAAAGATTTTTCCAGTGCGCGTGTTTCAGCTTCCATTGGGTTTCTGACCTCAGATGGTTTCGCGAAGGTTTAGGACCGGGCAATAAAACAACTGGTTTCGATCAATCCTGGACCAACATGAACCACAATAGCGGGAGGAACAGTGTACTGGGGAATATCCAAAATGCCCGTGGCAGCGCTCAGTTCCTGGCTGACCTGGCTCAATAGCGGTTCGGAGTCGCACTGACTGACCGTGAGATAGGGCTCAGGATTGTCTTTGCAGTACTCGGCGGTCAGGTCGATAATCGTGCGTACAGCCTGTTTCAGCGTCCGAACTTTGTCAAAAGTGTCGACCTGACCTTGTTTTATGGTCAGGATTGGTACGATCTGAAGCAGCGTACCGAAGAGTTTGGAAGCGCCTCCAATTCGTCCACCTCTGTACAAGTATTCCAGGGTTGGAGCGAGGAAGAATAATCGCTCGCGAGAAGCCATCTCTTCGACATTTTCTTTCAGTTCGTCGATGGTCAACCCGGCATTCACCCATTTGTGTGCTGCCAGCACCAGCGAGCCCAATCCGCCGGCAATCGTGTTGCTGTCAAGAATGTGGATTTTGTCAGTGTGAAACTCACTCGCCGCCACAGTGGCGCTTCGGAAAGTGCCGCTGACTTTTGTGGACGGTGTGATCACAAACGCGGTATCACCAGCCGCGAGGATCTGTTCAAAGATGGGCGTGTATAGGGCAGGAGGCGGTGCGGCAGTGCCAGGGAGAGTCTTGGATGCGCGCAACTTGGTCAGGAAACTTTCGGTATCCATTTCCGTATCGTCACGGAATGTTTCGTTCCCAAAAGTAATGATTTGCGGGAGTACTTCAATCCCTGCTTGTCTAAGAACATCAAGCGGCAAACCACATGTTGTATCGGCAATGATTTTGATCATAAATTCACCTTTCTCAATTGGTCTTGCAGTTAAGAAAAAAATAAAACCGGTAAATGTGTTTCTGTAACAACACTCAAATAAGAGGTCGGTTACAGTTCGGGCAGATCTTCTCGGTCTTGCTGACGACGAAACCACAATTTGGGCAAGTAGCGGGTTGGACCTCACCCAGCGGAGCTCCACATGCCAGGCAGCGCGAAGAAGCGATGGGATTGGCAGTTTGGCAATAGGGGCAAACCGTGCGGCTGAGCCGCTCTGAGAGCTGTTTCCCGGTGCCGTGCTGAAGGGACGTTTGGTTGATGACTTCCCAGATAGCTTCTTCCAATTGCAGAGATTCGACATCCTGCGCAATATCATCGATGCGATTGATCAATGTATATGGATTTCTTATTGCGCTGATTGCAGTCAGACCAAGGCTGGCTGCAAGACCGAACCACATCTGATTGCTCAGGGTTATGCTGACCCCGTCTTCAACTTTAGCGATGTTGACAGTCATGGCAGTTTGTCCGCCAGATTGGCGATTTTGGCGGGTTGCGATTTGCACGGCGAGGTTGTCCGCGGAGCCGTAACGCTGCACCTGGTAGTTCCCGCGGTTGTAATAAGCAATCAGATTCCTGGCTATGTCTTCAGGTTGGATATCTCCATGATAAATGCGTGTGGTCATGTCGTCTCTCAATCAGTGTTGCGTTCAGCTTTAGATTATAATCGGGAAAAGTAAGAGGCAACAATAATGGCTGCTAATACAAGACAAATAACAACAAAAATCGCATTGGCAATTGGGATTATCCTGGTCATCCTGTTATTTATGTTGCCTGGGATCACAACTCCGGTTGCGGGTCAGTTTCCGACGCTTGAGATTCCCACTGTCACCGGCACGCCCAGGGGTTTGTGGGTGCGGGCTATTGGAGAAGCATCCGTCCCTCTGAATGTGCGCAGCGGTCCAAGCCCGACCTCTGCTCAGGTGGGTGTGTTCCTGGTAGGGCAGGAAGCCAAGGCTTTTGGTTACTACGGCAGTTATGTTCAGATCGAGTATGCTGGAGCCCCAGGCGACAGGGGTTGGGTGGTTCTGGATCGCGTCGAGGTTTTTGGGGGTACCTTGCCGATGCTGCAAGCTCCGCCAACCGAGACTCCCTCGATCACGAAAACCATTGACCCCACTCTTGCGGCGCAATTTATCATCACTGCCCAGCCTTCGCGCCTGCCCACTTTCACCGAACCGCCTGCCTTGTTGATTCCGACGTTTCAAGCTGAAACAGGAGCCACTGCAACGGGAGGCATCCCGATCGGGTATGTGATTATCACTCTTGCAGGACTTGGTTTGTTTCTATCGCTGATCGCCATCTTGCGGCGAGGTTAAACCGTTATTCTGTTTTTGCGGTTGTATATTTTGAGATCCGCTTAACGGTTTTCACGAAAGAGAGCGCGTCAACCAAGGCTGGCAGCTGTTCTTCCATTGCCCGGTAACCTTCATCGAAAAGTTCAGTTGCATTAACCTTTTGCAGCGTTCCATACTGACCGACAAGCGGTCTGACCACCACGTCTGGTTTAGATACTTCAAGGTTCAATTCGGTCAGCTGGTCCGAACCGAGCTCGACCCCAGCATTGATATACCTCAGGGACTCGCCGATCCTTGTTCTGGTCAACCGGTCAATGATTGCTTCAGGAATCTGGTCGATAAAGGCCGCGCTGGTCTGCGTTGGAGAAAAGCCAGCTGGCTTGGTATGAAGCGGCACTGCAATTATTGGGAGAGAGGGGTTCAGTGCTCGCGCTGGTCTGACTGGCACTGGGTCCAGAACGCCGCCATCCACCAGCACATCCTCCCCCCTGGGCGGGAAAACGCCAGGGATGGCGATGGTCGCGAGGACAGCCTTCATGACATCGCCTTCACTGATAACAACTTCTTTGCCAGTTTTGAAGCTAACTGCGGTCACTGAAAACTTGATAGGAAGGTCTTTGAAGGTTTTACCTTCAATGAATTTTGTCAGCACGCGTTCTATCCCGGTGGTTCCAATCAACGAGGGGGGATCTGAAGAAGTGCGGCGAAAATTAGGGCTCTTGAAAAATTCGATAACTGCTGCAAGGATTTCCCTTGAAGGAACTTGGGCAGCAAGGGGGGCACCAAACAAACCGCCAGCGCTTGTTCCAGCGATCCCAACAATTTCATATTCATTGTCCAGGAGACATTGAACTACTCCAAGGTGGGCAATGCCCCTCACCCCGCCGCCGCCTAATGCCAATACGATATCCTTTGCCATAACCCGTCCTCTGTGTTTCTTTAAATATACCATAAGGGCATCGTCCGTACCAAAGAAAAGTGTTTGGTCC
>WOZA01000004.1:13904-17519 GCA_011620505.1 Anaerolineaceae bacterium | reverse complement strand
TAACATCCAACCTGAGGAGAGGAAGGATACCTGTGGTTGATATTCAAGAAATTTCTGAGATTCGTCCGTCGATCTCGGATGAGTTTTCGGTCGGCACCTTTGTACCCCGAACCGAAGCGATACAGCGTGCCTACGCCTGGGGGCAACAAGTGCATGCCGGTCAACTTCGCCTTTCTGGTGAGCCTTATTTTGAAACGCATTGTGCCTGGGTGGCATCTTTTGTTGACAGGCTGGTGCAAAAAGAATCCTGGACGATTGCCGCCCTGCTTCACGATACCGTAGAAGACCAAGGCGAGACTCTCGACGAGATAAAAGCCCTTTTCCCGGGTGCTCTCGGCGAGGAAGTGGCACACATCATTGATGGTTTGACCAAAATGAGCAACCCGCGGGATGGCTCCACCCGCGAGATGGAAACACTGCGCAAAATCGCCATGTTCAGGGATCCAGCAGTCTTCGTTGTAAAACTGGCAGATAAGAGTCACAATATGATGACCCTGCAATACCAATCGCCAGGCAAGCAATGGCAAAAAGCCACGGAAGCGATCCGCGCTTATGGCAAACTTGCGGGCATTCTCAACTGTTATCGCTGGCGCCGCTGGATTGAAGATATGGCTTTTCCTTATGCCGAACCCGCATCCTTCAACAATGTAAAGAACAAGATTGACTCTGACCCCCGCCTAAACATCAACTTCATTCACTACTACCTCAACGAACTTGGTCACCTGATGGAATCCGAGGGTGTGGAAGGCTCGGTCCGCTTCACGGTCAATGGATATTGGCAAGCCTGGGACAAGTTGCAGCGCATGGCACGCAGCCACCGCACGTCCCTGCAAGATTTCTCCGCCGTCAACGACATTGTCAGTTTCCGTATGCTGGTGCGAGATGATGACGAAACCGCCTGTTACAGGCTGCTTTCGCGTGTGAACCGCTATTTCAGCCGAAATCTCGACCAGGATCGCTTTGATGATTACATTGCATCCCCGCAAAATGGCTACCGGGCTCTGCAGGTAACCGCCTATCTTCCAGGGACAGGCGCGATAGAGGTCGCCATTGCAACAGAAAGCATGGAGGGTGAAAACACCTGGGGCGTTATCTACGCCATCAACCATAACCTGGATATCAGCCGTTACACGCCGGTACAGATTCTGACCCCATTCGGCGGCACGCGCTTCCTGCCGGAAGGCAGCACAGTTTTGGATGGTGTGGCGGCTATCCAGGAGTTTTACCTCGACAAGATTCACAAGGTGTTGGTAAACGGGGAAGAGCGGCACCTGTATGACACGCTTAATCCAGGCGACGTGGTGGAAGTACTCAGCGGCGAACCGCACAAGATTCCCGATCCGGACTGGCTGAACCACTGCAATGCCTCCACGGCGCGGTTGCTGCGGAACGTGCTGGCAATGGTCAACCTGAAGGAAGCCAGCCGCCGGGGTCGCGAAGCAATTCACAACATAATCTCCGAACGGGGCATCCTGGACCTCGATGACGTGCGCGCTTTGGATCCGAACCGGATTGAAGCCCTGCTCGGTCTGTTGGCCTGCGCGAATCTGGACGATTTGTATTCTGCCATCGGCGGTGGTTCAATCTCACCCGAAGAATTTGAGAACGCGCTCGACCTGGTGGGTATCTCTCGGACGGCTCTGCGCTGGACTTCCCTGCTGGTGGAAGGTCCTGAATCTACGAATCGCCCTGGCGGGTTAGCCTATTTTGCAGGTATTGTGTCAGAGGTAGGCGGAAATATTTTAAGGACAGTTAGTTCCACCTCGAAGGATGGTGATTTCCGATTGCGCATGATCCTGGGCGGCATCGAAGGTGAGCAGCGCCAGATGTTGATTGATCGTTTCAACGCCAGCCGTTTCCCGATAACCAAGGTGGAAATCGCTTAATAAAGCAAGATTCTTTTCAATTTATTAACCCGTGTTAGAATCAGACGGCATTCTGAACACAGCTTTTAAAGTCGTCTTTTGAAAGGTTACTAACCCCTATGCAAAATAGAGAAACCAGAGCATTCCTGACTTCCATCGGGCTCTCGTTAATTGCCTTCTTTTCCATCTTTCTTCCCAACCTGGCATCTGCTTCAAGCAACAATCCACAGGGAGTCGGCCTAGGTCAGACAGGGCCCACCCAGGCAGCGCCGGAAACTGTAAAAGTTGAGGCATATTACTTCTACTCAACCAGTTGCAGCCACTGCATGGACATTTTGCAGAACATTGTAAAGCCGCTGGAAGCTGAACACCCCGGCTTACTGGACATAAAACTGGTCGAATTGGGCGAAAGCGTCAACTACGAAGCCCTGATGAAAGCTGAAAGCGAATTTGGTATCGGTGCCAGCGATCGCGGATTACCCGTCGTGTTGATCGGGGATCAAATGCTCAACGGTGAGCAGCAGACCAGGGAGAAGTTAGTGGAATTGGTGGAAGCCGGGCTTGCAGGAGATGGCATCACGCTTCCGGAAATACCCGGGGTAGATCCAGCCACGTTGGTAATCTCCCAGGTTGAACCCACGCCCGATGCGGGTTTGGTTTGCAGCCCGGATAACCCTGCCGCCTGCGAGGTGCCGGCACCGATTTATGCCGCTTATTTCTATCAGACTGGCTGTAAAGAATGTGCCCGGGCTGAGACAGATTTGGCTTACTTGAAATCCAAATACCCCCAACTCATCATCGAGGAATTCAACATTTACGATGAAGCCGCAATGGCGGAGTGGATGGCGGCCCGGGTTGGCGTGGATAAAAATTTCAATACGCCTGCGCTTTTCATTGGGGACAAAGCCTGGATTGATGAAGCAGAGTTTACGCCCGCCTCCATCGAACCTGCTTTACAGGAACTTGCTGCAACGGGTTCTCCCGCCTTCTGGCATGATTACAATCCCGAAGAGGGCAATACCGCCCTGGTTGATCGTTTCGAAAGAATGGGCTGGCTGGCGGTTGTTTTTGCAGGTCTGGTGGACGGATTGAACCCCTGCGCCTTTGCCACGATCATTTTCTTCGTGTCCTATTTAACGCTGAGCGGTAAAAAGGGCAAGCAAATCATCATTACCGGTGCCAGTTTTACATTAGGCGTTTTCATCGCATATTTGCTGGTGGGATTGGGATTCTATAAAGTGCTCGACCTGGTCTCTGGCTTTACCTCGATTATCAGCAAGATCGTTTACATTTTGACAGAAGCTTTGTGCCTTGTGCTGGCAGTCCTGAGCATCCGCGACTTCATCAAGGTGCGGCAGGGTGACCTGAGCGACATGGCACTCAAGCTTCCTGAACCGCTGCGCATGCGGATCAATCAGACGGTGCGGGAGGGTCGTAAAGCCAGCAGCTACATCATCGGCGCATTTGTCACCGGGCTGCTGATCTCGCTGCTGGAGCTGGCCTGCACCGGGCAAATCTATCTTCCGGTGATCATCTCGATGAGTTCCGTACCCGCAATGCGCGGGCAGGCGCTGCTATACCTGTTACTTTATAACCTGATGTTCATCGTGCCGCTGATTGTTGTCTTCATCCTGGCGTATTACGGCACAACTTCAAAGCAGTTCACTGAATTCCTACGCAAGCATGCCGGGGCAGTAAAGATCGGCATGGCAATCGTATTCCTATCATTGGCAACCTGGTTGATTCTCTC
>WOZA01000004.1:0-13804 GCA_011620505.1 Anaerolineaceae bacterium | reverse complement strand
TGGCGGATTGGAAGCACACCAAGATCTTTCCCTGATAAGGATTGCAGTGCTTCCAATCGCGCCCTACGGGTACTTTTCTTGATTATGTAAATCTTTACGAGAAAAGATCCTCATACCCTGCTTCGCGGGTACTTACGATGGTACAGGTGTCCTCCCTGTGAGCTACCAGCTATCAGGTATGAACTATTAGCTATATTATAGATTGAGTTTCTTTGCCACCCGGGCGAAAGTGGAGACCATGTGCACGTAGAGACCGGAAAGTTCACCGCTGATGGTTGATTCCCGAGCGGCTGAGCGCAGGCTTTCCGCATCGTCAAACCATGGCATGGTCATATTGGCACGGCCCAACTCGCCCAGTGTGTGGGCATCACTGCCCGCCATCAGAGCTTTCCCATATTTAACCGCAAACTCGTAAGCATTTTGATTGTATTCCTCCCGCAGGCAGCGGGCATTGAAGACTTCCAGCCCATCAACGTAAGGTAATATCTGATCCAAGGTCTTTTCGGTCCACCAGCTGCGATGTGGGTCAAAAGGATGGGCGAGGCTGATGAACGCTCCCTGTTCCCGCAAACGCCGGACAACCTCGACCGCTGGTAAGCCTTGGGGGATCTCTGCGGTCATGAAGTACCCCAATAATTCACCTTCTGGCGTTGCAATCTCCTCCGCCACGATCACGCGATCAGGAGCCATTTGATGCGCCTTGAGAGCGCCTTGCATGCTGCCATGATCGGTGATGGAAATTTTATCGATTCCGCGGCTATCGCATGCTTTAAGCAACGCGTTCAATTCCACCAGGCTGTCAGGGGAATAGACCGTATGGCAGTGAAATTCTGCCCGAATTAAAGATTGGGTCATTCGTTATAGATCCTGGGAAGGCGATCGGCCAAGCCGCAAACCACTTCGTAGTTGATGGTGCCCCAACGTTTGGCGACCTCATCAACGCTCAGGGTCTCGTCACCCTGGGTACCGATCAGGACAATTTCATCCCCCACCTTTGCATCGGGGACGCTGTCGAGCTGGAGCATGCACTGATCCATACAAACCCTGCCAACAATATTCACCCGCTTACCGCCAACCAGCACCTGCTGATTCTCAGCGCGGCGGAAGCCATCGCCGTAACCAGTTGGCATAACGCCTATGCGTTCTTCTTTACTGGTAACGTAAGTGGACCCGTAACTGATGCCTTGACCAGCAGGGAAATTGTGCAATGAAATGATGCGTGCTTTCCAAGTAAGGGCGGGTTTGAAGCCAGCGGGTAAAGTGTCTCCTGTAGGGGACATTCCAAAGATAAGATCGCCTGGACGGACGATGTCATAGTAGGACTGGGGAAAGTTGAGCACTGCGGCTGAGTTGGCGGCATGCACTTTTTCGGGTTTGAGTCCCTTGCGCTCGAGGTCGGCCAGGAGCGTGTCAAAGATTGCGAGCTGCCTGGGAGTGGAATCTGAGTGGGGCTCATCAGCCCGGGCAAGGTGGGTGAAGATTCCGTCCACCTGGATAGCGGTGTCTTTGAGCCCTTCGAGGAAAGACGCGACAAGTGCAGGGTTCATTCCAAGGCGACCCATGCCCGTTTCAACTTTAAGGTGGGCATGCAGCGTGCCGCCGTGGATGTTGACATAATCAAGGTAATTTCGCGCCAGCTCAGGGTCGAAGAGCGCCACCGTGATGTTGTGCTCGATGGCTTCAGGTACCTTGGCTGCGGGGGTGAAACCCAGCACCAATATTTTGCAGGAGATGCCAGCGCGGCGCAGGGCAAGCGCTTCTTCGATGCGCGCCACACCAATCCAGGTAGCGCCGCCAGCAATAGCAGCCTGGGCGGCAGGGCGAGCGCCATGACCATAGCCATTGGCCTTGATCACAGCCATAACTTCCACCCCGGTCTTTTCGCGGATCAGAGCGGCATTGTTCTTGATGGCTTTGAGGTCAATCTCCAGCCAGGTTGAGTAAGTGTTTATATCCACGAGGAAAAAGTATATCACTGACTTGGAAAATGTCGGTCGTGGAATGGTCGTGTAAAAACCAAGGCATCACGATCAGGGCAATCCCATCAAAACCCCGTCATCGCGAGCGAAGCCAGATAACTTGTTCTTTTATGGTCTCCTGACCATGAAAGGCAACTGACCGAAGGTCTCCAGACGGCGCTGGATCAGTTCCATACGGTGACCTGAATACAACGAAGAATTAAAGGGGGTGGGAGCGTTTTATAATCCTTTCGTAGATCAGACGATGAGTCAGCAAGGGTTATCAGACCGCCCTCTGTTAAAGGCGGTCTGATACTAATTGGGTCTGGCTATGGCTGCAGGATGAACTCCCATGGACCATTGATCATATTCAGATCCACAAATATGCCATTGGGGAAAACTGACGCGATAACTGCGTCCGCGTCAATGCCCGCTGGCTTTTGCTGTACCACAATTTCCTGAGAGAAGTCGCCACTGCCGCATGCCAGCACGATCCCTTTTTGAACCTCATCCAACCTTGCCTGGGCACGCGCAAGATACTCCTCATCGCATTCCTGCCCTTCATAAGGACGCAAGAACAGGGAATCAATCACAAGTTTTACCGGTTGCCCTGTCAAATCATTTTCAAGAACCTGGTCCGACAGGTCAAAGTAGATACGTTCAATTCTGACGGGTATTTCCTGAGGATCGGTGACTACTTCAGCGACACCACCAGCCGAATTGTTGTCGAAGGAAATTTTACGGAGTAATCCATCCCTCGGTGAACGAACGTAAACCAAAATGGGGCCGCCCCCGCTTATCAGAAACGTTTCGCTGCCAATGGTGAGCCTGACACCCTCGCGTAGGTTGAACATCCAGTCAGCATTGCTGGGCAAATCGAAACTGACCACGACTGAAGCCTGTTTTGTGTCCCGGTCTACTTTAAAATCCCAGGCGGAGAAAGATTGACCATTAACAACCACTGTCTGTACATCAGGGGGGTTGATTTCTGACGATTCAGAATCATGGGCAGAAACCGCGTTTTCCGGGGAATCAGCAAAGGTGACCTGGCGGTTTGGAATTGCTGGAAGCGCTTCAGGCTCGGCTGCCGCCTCGTTTTTTTGGCAGCCAACCGCCGTGAAACACATTAAAACCATAGATATACTTAGAAACAGAACCTTCTTCATATTGTTCACAGTTTACTCCTTTCGCGAGCTAAACATTACCCGACACTTGAACAAAAGGTACTCCCTAGTGGGATTGGAGTTGGGATAGGTCCGACGGTTGGGTTGACCCTACCGCATACTCTTGAGAAAGTACGAGGACCCAACATGGCTGTATAAACAGTTTGACCTATTCCAATTCTGGATGGAGAGCTAACACTTAGTGAGTAGTCATAGTTTGAGCCGCCGTAGCGGATGGATGCGGCGACATATTGAATGCTCGAACCCTGATTGGAAGCCCGTGCCCACTCTGCGTCGCATTCCTGTGAAAACCGATGTTCAACGTATCCATCAATAAAAAACTTGTATTCACCCGATTGAGCATCATTCCCACAACCCATTGTTTGAGGGTTAAGCCCATGACATCCTGATCCGCTGCAGTCAGCTCTCAGATTTGCAGCATGAACAGGGATTACAATCAAGCTTGACATGAATAGGATGCAGAGTATGGTTATCGCTTTTTTCGTTACTTCCTCCTAGAACTTATTATTTTCCAAGTCAGAAAAACTCTTGCCCCACTATTAATATCATAATAATAAGTAAGCTACGAAATGTCAAGTCGGTTAATAGGAGTATCAGGCTGATCCATCGGAAGCGTCTTACAGCTCGTGGCTGGTAGGATATTGAGATCGCTTTACCCTGCTTACCCTCCGTTTCACCGCGGGCCCAGGCGCAACCCTTGTAAAAAGACATAAGGGCAGGAGAGGCTCACGATCGCAGCTTTACCGCGAGGTGGCTTTTTTGAGGCGTCAACTCCCCTTCACATACGCCCTATATTAATACTCAGAAAGGCATGATAATTGAATAACATCGATCAGGGAGGTGAGGGTGAATCCGGTCTCGCCCGAGGAATGTTTTTTATTTTGACAATCGCTGACGTGATTGATCGTGCCGGCGTCCTCCCCGCGCACGGAATTTGACCGCGAGCAGGGTGGGTTGGCGTCACAAAGCATATGCATGAGCACACTGGATTTTAGCCTACCCACCGCAGCACAAGTTTTTTGGTGGGTTGGCTATTTCGATGTCAAGACAGGGCAAGATGCTGTGACGCCAGCTTACCCTATGAGGGCTTGTCTCTAATTGCCATTATCATATAAGCTCATTCCGTCCTATACCTGTGCCTAAACTGGCCATGGACCAAAACAATAAAGGTACAATTGGGGAAGTTTTTTGAGAGGATGCCAGGCATGTTTGAGTGGTCAATTAAGGCGGAAGAAGGCGCGGCTCGCGCCGGTGAATTTTGCACGCCTCATGGAGTTCTCGAAACGCCCGTTTTTGCGCCTGTCGGCACCCAGGCAACCGTCAAATCTATCACCCCTGCCCAACTCGACGAACTCGGCGCGACGCTGGTCCTTTCCAACACCTACCATCTTTTCCTAAGACCCGGGGATGAATTGGTGGCGCAGATGGGTGGATTGCATGAGTTCATGCAATGGCATAAACCGATGCTGACGGATTCGGGCGGTTTCCAGGTTTTTTCCCTGGCAGACACGCGCAAGATCGACGCCGATGGGGTAACGTTCAAATCTCACATCGATGGATCCATGAAACGCCTGACCCCCGAGAGCTCCATAGCCATCCAGGAAAACCTTGGCGCGGATATCATCATGGCGTTTGACGAATGCGCAAACCCGCTTGACCATGCCTACTCCAAGGAAGCCATGGAACGCACGCACCTCTGGGCACAACGCTGTCTGGATGCCAAGAAAAGGGATGACCAAGCCTTATTTGGGATTGTGCAGGGCGGAATTTTTGAAGATCTGCGCACGGAATCCGCGCAGGTGATCAGCAGCATGGGCTTCCCCGGGCATGCCATTGGCGGGCTTTCAGTGGGCGAGGGCAAAGCCGAGATGTACCGCACAATCGAGATTGTTAATGCCATCCTACCCAAGGACAAACCGCGCTACCTGATGGGCGTTGGCACCCCGGAGGACCTGATTGAAGGCGTTCTGCGAGGCATCGACATTTTTGACTGCGTGCTCCCCACCCGCCTGGCACGCCATAACACTGCCATGACCAATTTTGGCAAGCTCAATTTGATGAACGCCTCTTTTGCCAGGGATGAACGCCCGATTGATCCGGAATGCCAGTGTTACACCTGCCGCACTTTCAGCCGGGCTTATCTGCGCCATCTGATCGTTGCCAAAGAGATGCTTGCAGCCACGCTGCTTTCAATCCATAACTTACACACCCTGCTCGAGCTGGCGCGCAATCTGCGCAAAGCGATCCTGGCAGGCAACCTGAACGCATTTGCAGACCAGGCATTAGCCAAACTCAACATGGCTCGCCTTCCAGAGGTTCATCCATGACTTTGTTCCAATCGCTGATTCTTGGGCTCGTCCAGGGCTTAACAGAATTCCTGCCGGTCAGTTCCTCTGCGCATTTGGTGTTGGTACCATTTATCCTCAATTGGACGCTTGACCCGACCAAGGCCTTTATTTTCGACGTTCTGGTTCAACTGGGTACCCTGGTGGCGGTGATTGCCTACTTTTGGAAGGATTTACTGGCAATTTTCAAAGCCGTGATTAGCGGAATTCGAAACAAAAAGCCCTTCGAAGAAGCTAACTCTCGTCTTGGCTGGTATATCGTGCTGGCTACCATCCCGGCTGGTTTGGGAGGATTGCTGCTGAAAAGCAAAGTGGAAGCAGCCTTTTCAAGCCCGGTTTTAACAGCTGTTTTGTTGTTTATTACAGCCGTTATCCTGACCCTGGCGGAAGTTTTCTCCCGCAAGGAACGCAACCTCGAGAGTGTCACCGTACTGGATGCCGTGGTGATTGGGTTTTCTCAATTACTGTCAATCTTCCCAGGGATTTCCCGCTCTGGCGCCACCATCAGCGGCGGCTTGAGCCGCGGATTGAAACGTGAAGCAGCCGCCAGGTTCTCATTCCTGATGTCAATCCCGATCATGCTGGCAGCCGGACTGCTCTCCGTGCTGGACCTGGTGAAGATCCCGGATTTAGGCAGCTTCCTGCCGGTGTTGAGCATTGGCTTTATCGTGGCAATGGTGGTCGGCTACTTGAGCATCCGCTGGCTGCTGAATTTCCTGAAATCGCGCTCGTTGATCCCCTTCGCGGTCTATTGCGCGGTGGTATCCGTGCTGACAATCTTTATTGCCTATTTCCGATAAGCCTTTTTTGGTTGGCCGGCGAGGAAAAGCCCCGTTTCTTTACGGATCAGGATCCCGCCTGACTGGTCAATGCGGGTCTGGAAGAACTCGCGCATCATTTCCTTCTGATCCAAGGGGATAAGTTGCTGCACTCTTTGTGTCGAAAAGGCATAGTCCACCAGGGGCCATGCTTCAGTGACCCACAAATTGCCCGGGTAAAGCACTTTTTCAACCTGACCAAACCACCGCTGGAGTTGTTCCGCGCCATTCTGCAGGTTAAACTTGAGCGACATGGTGTGCGGGCCACCATAAGCTGGCCAGAATTCTGTCAGTAACAGGTCGAGATCAAGCATGTAATTCGCGCCATTGGTGGCAGCCATCATCCCGCCACCCGGTTTGAGGACGCGAGCCACTTCTGCAAGTGTCTGCGCGATATCCGGTACATGATAGAGCATATGGTTGGCGGTCACAAAATCAAAACTCTCGTCCTCAAATTCCAGTTTGGAAGCGTCCATGCAGAGCAAAGTGAAACGCGAATCGCCCTCCAGGTCGCCACGGGCTTCCGCCAGCATCCCTTCAGAAATATCAGTCAAGATAATCCTGGCATCCGGAGCAAAACGATGCTGGTTGATGCGCCACTGGGTTGCATTCCCGCAACCCAAAGCCAACAGACGCTTACCGCTCAAGTCGGGAAGATGCTCGAAGATGAAGTCTTCCCAGGTCTGGGTGCCGGTTGTGAAGCGCCTGTGAATCTGGATGCGGGCGTTGAGGTTATCCGCTGTGCGATATTGCACCTGGCGCAAATAATCCTGATCAGAACTGTAGGAATCTGAGCTCATGACCCGTCTCAGCGGGCTGCCAGCGCAGCTTGCATGCGGTTGACAGCTTCCTGAAGGTTTGCCCGAGTGGTGCCAAAATTGATGCGCACGAAGTCGCCGTATTGCGGACCGAAGGTGATGCCGTCATTCAAACCAACACGAGCCTCGCGCAGGAAGAACTCGTAGGGCGATTCAGCCAGACCCAATTCGCTGCAATCCAGCCAGCCCAGGAAGGTGGCTTCCGGTTTGCTCCAGTGGATACCTGACAGTTGGGTGCGAAGGGCACCATCCAGGAAATCGCGGTTCGCCTGAAGGTAGCGGTTCTGTTCTGCAAGCCACTCATCTCCTTCAGCATACGCCGCGAGGGCAGCCGTAAGGGAGAGGACCCCAGGGATTCCAATCAATCCATTACAGAAGGTCTGCAGTTTTTCCTTTAACCCGGGGTTCTGGACGATGTAAACTGACGCATGCAGACCAGCAATGTTGTAGGTTTTACTTGGCGCCATAAAAGTGATGGTGTTGGCTGCAACCTCGGGGGAAAGTAAGGCGATGGGGATGTGTTTGCGGTCATCATAGAGGATGTCGCAGTGGATCTCATCGGAGATGATCAAAACGTTATGCCTTAGGCAGATTTCTGCCAGTTGGGTCAGCTCTTCGCGGGTGAACACTCTGCCAGTGGGATTCTGTGGATTGCAGAGTATGAAGGCACGAACATTTTCGCTGATAATTTGTTCCTCAAATCGCTCAAAATCGAGATCGAAGCGCCCATCCTGCCCGTGAACGAGTGGATTTTGGACGCCGCGTAATTTTGCTGAATCCGGCGCACTGATAAAGGGTGGGTAGGCAGGCGTATTGTAAATAACTGCTTCACCCGGTGCGCAGAAGGAGCGAATTGCCGCATTGAACCCCGTAACAACGCCAGGGATGTAAACGATTTGGCTCGCTTGAACGTCCCAATTGTAGAGACGCTTCAGACGCTGAAGAACTGTTTGGTCCAGTTCCCTGGGGGGAGCGCCATAACCGAAGACGCCGTGTTCAACTCTCTCGTGTAAAGCGCGAATGACAGCCTCAGGGGATCTAAAGTCTGTATCGGCTACCCACATGGGCAAAACATCTTCAGCAAAATGATTCCACTTGATAGATTCAGAATGACGACGGTCAATTTCTTGGTTAAAGTCCATTAGTTTCTCCTCTCCGCTATTCTAAACCCGAGTGAATCGAAATAGTTAAGGTTGGTACCGAAGGTTGGTGAACCATTTTTCAACAGGGTCCTTTGGTATACTTTACGAGTGATGAAAATCCTGCAAGCGGTTTACAAATTGGTGGAGCGTGTTGATTACTTCGCTGCGACGCTGGGGGTAACGCTCTTGGGCGGTATTGCCGGCGGCCAGGGCTCAGAACTGCGCCTTGGGCTTGCGATTCTCAGTAACTTGCTGTTGTTCAGTTTCGCGGTAATCTATCAAAAGATTGAAACCGCCCCAGCAGCAGCATTTGAAAGGAATGGGTTGCGGCAAAACCCAATCGCCTCAGGCGAAGTGTCCGTGAAGTTTGCCAGTGCGCTGGGCGGCATTACGGCATTGCTCTGCCTCGCCCTGGCCTCGCTTCTTGGCCCGCTTAATATCGCCCTTGGATTACTGGGAATTTTCGTAGCAATTGCCCTTTCTCACCACAATCTTAGGCTCGGGAACTCCGCGCTGATGCGTCTCGGAAAGCACCAATCCCTGCTTTCGGTGATCTTTGGACTCTCCGGTTACCTTGCGACTGCTCAAAACATGAAATCTGAAGCCGTC
Organism: Anaerolineaceae bacterium; assembly: GCA_011620505.1. GTDB lineage: Bacteria > Chloroflexota > Anaerolineae > Anaerolineales > Anaerolineaceae > Mesolinea. Next base: position 4,930 of record WOZA01000004.1, on the reverse strand, counting down.
CTGCTCACAATTTTCCTCCTGGCACTCGGATTCCTGTTAGCCGCCTGGACTGCAGAGAAAACAACCAGACCTCTTAGCAGACCGCTGCTGATCATCCTGTTGGTATTCGCTACTGGCTCGGCTTATGTGCTCTTCGTCGTTTTTGAGGTAATACCCCACTGGGTTCCGTCGCTCATTGTGCTGCTCAGCACCGTTATCGGATTCATAAAACACCGCTTCAATCCCCACCAACACAGCATGCCCCAAATCGGGTACGATTCACTGGTAATCGCAACCACCTTCTCCCTGATCCTCAGTTACCTGGTTCAGGAATTCTTTTAAAAATGGAAAACCTATGAAAGCTGACTTAACGCCACTCATTCTGGAAGCCTCTCCCAACTGGAAGGATTATCAACTGCTCGATAGCGGCGATGGCAAGACGCTCGAACGCTTTGGTCCCTACCTGCTCATTCGCCCGCGCCCGCAAGCCATCTGGGCCAAGACCTTGCCCGCCAGTGAATGGAAAAAGGCACACGCCTTGCTGGTGGAAGAACAGCAGGAGTACGGAGGCAAGTGGACCATGCTCAATCCAATGGAAAAGAGCTGGAAGCTCTCTTATGGTAAGCTGCAATTTCAGGCGCAGCTTTCAAGCTCGCGCCATGTGGGGGTTTTCCCTGAGCAGGCAAGCCATTGGGACTGGATGACCGAACGCATCAGCGCTTCGCGAAAACCTTTCAAAGTATTAAACCTTTTCGGGTATACGGGTTTGGCTACTTTGGCCGCGGCAGCAGCAGGCGCTGAAGTGACCCATGTGGACTCTTCCAAGCATGCCATCAGTTGGGCAAACCTGAACATGAAACTCTCAGGTCTTACAGATAAACCGGTGCGCTGGATAGCGGAGGATGCGCTGAAATTCATCAAACGGGAAGCCCGACGCGGCAACACCTACCAGGGCATCATCATGGATCCGCCAAAATTTGGGCGCGGTTCCAGCGGAGAGGTTTGGGATTTCTTCAAACGTATGCCCGAGCTGATCGAAGCCTGTCGGTCGCTGGTTGCGAAAGATGCGGGTTTCGTGATCCTGACCGCCTACGCCATCACGGCTTCAGCGTTGATAACCCGCCAGGCGATGGAAGAGATTGTGGGCAAACGGGGGGAGTTCACCACCGGCGAATTGGTAACTGTTGAAGAAAGCGCCGGTCATGTGCTTTCGCATGCCATCTTCACCCGCTGGCGGCCGTAAATTTAGATCTCAACAGAAGGATTTTCCTTTGTTAGGAGATCCGTCACCAACACCCGATCCACGCGGTGACCGTCCATATCCACCACTTCGAACCGCCAGTGATCCCATTCAAAGAGTGCGCCTGTCTTTGGGATTCGCCCCAATTGGTTCATGACAAAACCGCTCAAGGTCTGGAAACCAGCCTTATCTTCTTCAGGTAATTCATCAACGTTCATGATCTCTTTAAGCTCGTCGATGGGGATCAACCCATCCACCAGCCATGTGCCATCTGAACGTTGGACGACATCCTGATCCTTATCATACTCATCGAGCGGGATATCCCCAACGATCGATTCCAACACGTCATAGAGAGTCACAAACCCCTCCACGCCCCCGTACTCATCCAAAACCAGGGCGTAATGGATACCGGTCTCGCGAAATTGCTCAAACGCTTTGACTGCCTGCATGTTGCCCGGGAAGAATAAAGGTTGGCGGACATAATCCTCAAGATTGAATTGCGGGTTGTGGATATCGACACCCAGCAGATCCTTGGTATTGACGATACCCACTGAACGATCCAAATCGCCATGAGCGACAGGCAGACGGGAATAGTTGCTTTCCATCAATTCTTTCACGATCGTGTCGTGATCGTCATCCAGATCGATCCAATCCAATTCGGTATGCGGGGTCATAATGGCATCCAGCCGGCGGTCGCTGAAGCGGAAAACACCATCCACCATGGACTGCTCCGCTTCATCAAAGACGCCAGTCTGGCGCCCTTCCTGGATATAGCCTTTGAGCTCTTCCTCAGTAATAGCTGGCTCTCTGGTCACATCGATATTGAAAATCTTGATACCCAGATTAGTGGAGGCACTCAGCAACCTGGTGAGCGGGCGCAGGAAGCGCGACATGCCTTTGATCAGCGGAGAAAGCCTGGTGACCACATCTTCTGGTCTGCTGACCGCGATGCGTTTGGGGATCAGTTCACCCATAACAATGGAGAAATAGGTGATCACAATCACAACAAGAATCAGAGCAACGATTTCTGCAAAAGGCGCCAACCAGGTAATGCCTTTAAAAACCTCAGCCAGAGGTCGCGAAAGCTGAGCGCCACCGATACCGCCAGCAAGGGTGTCGATCATGGTGATCATGATTTGGATCGCAGACAGGTATTGCTGGTCAGGGTCCTGCAAGAGTTCCATGGCAACAGAGGCACCCTGCAGCCCGTCTTCAGCGCGAGCCATCAGGCGCGTCTTCTTCGAGGACACCATGGCAATCTCATACATCGCAAAAACAGCATTAAACAAGAAAAGTATGAGAATGATGAGGATGTTGACGTAAACGGGCATTGTTAATTACTTTCTGCCCCAACAGGGCTCCTAGGTGTAATTTTACCAGAGGTTACGCTGGTCTCGAACTGCCTGCGTTTGCACCTCTGCAGATTCTTATCTCCAGGACTCAGTGAGGGGACTGCATGGCAAGAAAAATGAGCAATAAACGTCAGGAACGAGATTGGTCAACAATCGAAAAATTCACATGATGCGATTAACTGACAAATTCATCCGGCAGGAAGTCAGCACGGTTGTGATAGACCATCAGGATGCGGTTATCCACAAAGTCAAACCGGCTGATGGCGCAATTGTTATAGATCAAACTGTATCCCAGCTTGCGATTATCCGGATCCTCCGGGGAAATCTGGAGCATTGCTCGAAAGAGGTAATGGTAGAAACCACCATGGGTAACAATCGCCACGCGGTCATCAGAGCCCAGATGGCGTTCCTTGATCCAATTTAATACCGCTTGTGCCCGTTTTAGCGGAAGACTGTGATCTTCTTTTCCACCGCGCCACCACCCTTCCTTCTCAATGGGCTTTGCCAGCGTGAGATGAGGATAATGAGTTGAAAGAAAGGCTTCGTTTACACCATGCTCGTGGCTGATCTCAACGACATCATTGACTATGGATTCAAGATAGATCCCACCAACTTCGTGCAACTCGGATAATCCGACCAATGGCAAATTGAGCCGATCGGCAATGATGCTGGCAGTTTGGATCGCACGCTGCATCAGGCTGCTGTAAATATGGGTCAGTCTGAAGCCGAGCCTGTTCTGAGGGTCGCGCCAAAAGTCTTCTTCTCCAGGTTTGGATCTGGCGAGAAAATCCGCAAGCAACTCTGCCTGCCGCACGCCCTTTGCCGTCAGGACTGGGTCGGAGACACGGGGAGGAAAAACACCATCCTGCGATTCCGAGCGGGCGTTATTAGTGGACTGTCCGTGACGAATAAGATAGAGCTGCATGATATTCTTGGGCGATATTATACACGCGCTACGTACCGTGGATACGTGTTGTGTAGATATAGGATTACCGGGTTCAACCCTACCTGACGAGAAAGCAAGCTGGAGAGAGTTCTGGCTGCAAAGGGTGAATGGGAGTGTTATAATCTCAGTCCGAAATCATTGAGAGACAAACCTATGTTAGATAAACTTGAAGCAATCCTCGACCGCTTTGCAGAACTTGACCGCCGCCTGGCTGAAGCTGGCACGGACTTTCAGCTTATAGCGGAGCTTTCCAAAGAACGTTCCGACCTGGAACCGATCGTCAACCTGGCGCGTGAATACAAAGACAACCTGGCAAAGACCGAAGAAACTGAAGCCTTGATGAGCACCGCAGAGGGTGAACTGCTTGAAATGGCACACCTTGAGTTGGATGAGCTCAAATCGCGCCAGCAGGAGTTGGAGGCTGAACTTAAGAGCATGCTGATCCCCAAAGACCCGCGCGACAATCGCAACGTGATCGTTGAGATACGCGCTGGCACTGGCGGCGATGAAGCCGGTTTATTCGTAGCAGATCTGCTGCGCATGTACCTGAAGTATGCCGATCTCCACCATTACAAAACCGAGATTATCTCCTCGAACGAGACGGGTATTGGCGGCTATAAAGAGGTCACTTTTTCGGTTAAAGGGCGCGGAGCCTACTCGCGCTTCAAGTTTGAATCAGGTGTGCATCGTGTGCAGCGCGTGCCTGAAACCGAATCGCAAGGGCGCATTCACACATCCACTGCCACCGTGGCGGTGTTGGCAGAGGTCGATGATATCGAGATTGATATCCCTGATTCGGATATCGAAATTGATGTTTTCAAGTCGGCTGGCGCTGGCGGGCAGAACGTGCAGAAAAACATGACCGCCGTACGCATCCACCACAAGCCAACTGGTATCATCGTAGCTTGCCAGGACGAACGCTCTCAACTGCAAAATAAGCTGCGCGCGATGAGCGTCTTGAAAGCACGGCTTTATGAGATGGAACAGGAAAAGCGGCAAAACGAACTCGATGCCACCCGCCGCTCGCAAATTGGCACCGGCGAGCGCTCAGAGAAGATCCGCACCTATAACTATCCCCAGTCGCGAGTGACGGACCACCGCATTAACACCTCCTCGTACAATTTAGCTGGCGTGATGGATGGCTACGAACTGGATACTTTCATCGACGAGCTTCGGCAAGCCGAGGAAGCCGAACGCCTGGCCAATTTCGAAACCAATGGTTGAAAACAGCCTGCCCTCTGCAATCAACTGCACTGAGCAGCCCTACCAGGTGGCACTCATTTTACTGGCGCATGTGCTGCAAAAACCCAAAACCTGGGTCCTGGCACACCCCGAAACACACCTCAATCCTGAGCAAAAAGCCGATTTGGAGCGATTAGTCAGCCGTTTGCAGAAAGGTGAACCTCTGCCCTA
>WOZA01000055.1:12904-17586 GCA_011620505.1 Anaerolineaceae bacterium | reverse complement strand
GGACGCCGGTACGATCATCATTAACCAAAAAAAAACCGCCTATTCGGCGGTTGAGGGTGTGCTTGCTTTGGCTGGCTCTTTCGACGAGCCCTCCGTCTTGCTACCCTCTGAGGGCGATTTGGAACCATTGCCGCCATCCCCTTCGGCCTTGTGGCTGTACTGCTGCCCGGATGGTGAGCGGTTGTCGGTGGCGTAGAAGCCTTTGCCCTTGAAAACAATCCCTACCGGTTGGTAGACCTTGCGCAGCGCAACAGTGTTGCAGCGAGGGCAAACGGTAAGCGGGTCATCGGTGAAATGTTGGAATTGATCGAAATGATAATCGCAATTCTCGCATTTATAACTGTAAATTGGCATTTTTAATTACTTCTCCTGGTCAAGAGTCATTATAGTACCATAGAATGACGTAAAAAAATCTTACTCCTTATGCATTAGATTTGTATCAGATAGTTTTGCCAGGAAACAAATTGAGAGATACATTCCGCTTTGACCAATAAAAAAGATCCGACACACAAAAATCATCCATTCTGTCTTGCGATATAATCCAAACCTGTATGGCTGAACAAAACAAAAGTAATAAGACGTCTTCAAACCGCAAACGTCCGGTTTGGCAGGTTATTCTTGGCATCCTGCTCGTTGGAGCAGTGGTGCTTTTTGCCCTATACCAGGTTCCCGCGATCCATGACCGTGCCTATTTCTACCTGGCGACACTGCGTTCCCGCGTCTATTATTTTTTCAGACCCCCAGCTGAATCCACTTTCAACCCTTCGCAGGATTCCACCCTTGATGCGGGTGTTGCCGCCACTCTCACGGCGCTGATGCCCACCTCTACAGCTACTTACACTCCCGAGCCGACCGCAGGAACCACTCCTGAGAACACTGTCCTTCCATCTCCAACGCCAAGCCCCACCTCGATCCCCACTGCAGTGCAGCTTGAGGGTGTTGTGCAGGAGTATCAACGTTTGAACAGCTGCGGTCCAACCAACCTTGCCCTTGTTCTGCGCTATTGGGGCTGGGTAGGCGAACAGATTGACATCGAACAGGTGGTCAAGCCCCGGCTTGAGGACCTCAACGTCACACCCCAGGAAATGCTTACCTATGTCCAGGAGCATACCCAGCAGGATGTTGTCCTGCGTTTTGGCGGCACTGTCGATTTGCTCAAACGCCTGGTAGCCGCCGGTTATCCAGTGCTGGTTGAACGCGGCTACGTCAACCTTGATGAAGAATGGAAAGGCTGGATGGGGCATTACGGCGTCGTGGATGGCTATGATGATGCAAAGCATGCGGTCCACATCCCCGATACTGTTAATGGCAACATCTGGATTGATTACGACACGCTTCAGAAGTTTTGGGATGAGTTTTTGGGCACCTATTTAATCATTTTCCCCCCTGAGGAGCGTGAGATTGTATTGGGGTTGCTGGGTGATCAGGCTGACCCGGAATACAACCTGAATTACACCCTTGAAGTCTTTCGGGAGCGATCTGAAAGCGTTGATCGATCTGAGCAGTACTTTGCCTTTTACAGTCTCGGTGAATTGCTGGTCATGAAGAAAGACTATATAAACGCTGCTGAAGCCTTTGATAAAGCTTTCGAAGTCTACGGTTGGCTGCCGGTGGACGACCGCCCCTGGCGCATGCTCTGGTACCAGGTTGGTCCTTATGAAGCCTATTATTACACCGGCAGATACAAGGATGTTGTCAGCCTGACCTATAAGACGATAACAGACGCCAGCACCCCGGCTCTGCCCGAAACTTTTTTATGGAGCGGTCGGGCTAATGTGGCCCTGGGAAATACTCAGACCGCGATTTTCGATTTCAAACGCGCCTTGCAGTGGCACCCCGGCTGGCCGCCTGCCCTGGCTGAACTGAACGCTCTGGGCGTTGAACCCTAACCCTTGCGACCAGCAATCTGAAGAAACCTTATGTCAGCATCTAAAAAACAACTCCAAAAAACTCTCGGGAAGCGCTCATTTTGGCGCAAACCCTGGCCTTATCTCGCAATCCTGGTGGTATTAGGCTTGCTTGGATTCGCCGCAATGCAAATCCCGGCAGTGGAAACCCGCGTGCTTAACCTATATTCAGCGATCTACTACCAGCTCAACCCACCGTCTGAAAACGTTTTTGATCCATCCCAGCAGGGCACTCTCGATGCGAGTGTGCTTGCTTCACTGACGGCCATGGCGCCCACTCAGACACCTGTTTCGGAGCAAACGCCCACCCCCGAAGGGGACCCTGCGCAGCCGACAGCCACGCCTGAACCCACCCCAACCCTAATTCCAGTTCCTGTTGCTTTTGAACTGGATGGCATGGGGCTGGAGTATCAGAGCTTCAACAACTGCGGACCCGCCAACCTCTCGATGGATATCACCTATTGGGGCTGGCCGAGCACCCAGGATGTTACCAAAGCTGGTCTCAGAACCCACAAAGACGATCGCAACGTCATGCTCAGCGAAATGCGCGATTTTGTGATCGAAAAAACCAACCTAAGTGCTTTGATCCGTTATGGCGGCACCCTCGACACTGTCAAGCGCCTGGTTTCAGGCGGTTACCCTGTCCTGCTGGAACGCGGTCACACGGATCCTGAAGATGGTTGGATGGGGCATTACGGCATCGTGACTGCCTATGATGACGCCAACCAGACAGTCCTCATTCCAGACACCCTTTTGGGGATGATGAATCTCAGTTATGACGAACTGATACGCGACTGGGCGCATTTTGATGGGATCTACCTGGTTGTCTATCCACCCGAACGCGAGGCCGAGGTGCTGGCGCTGCTTGGACCAGACGCGGATCCAACTGTTAACTTGCAAAACACGCTCGATCAGGTTAGCGCGCGCATCCAACAGGTAAGCGGGCGCGAACTGTTTTTTGCCTGGTACTCACGCGGAAGTATTTTGGTTGAGATGCAAAACTATATCGAGGCAGCGCAGGCTTATGATCAGGCTTTTGCCATCTACGCGCAACTGCCCCCTGGAGAGCGTCCCTGGCGTATCACCTGGTATCAGGTGGGAGCTTATCCGGCTTACTATTACACCGGGCGCTATCAGGATTGCCTGAACCTGGCAATGCAGACCATCACCAACACCAGCATCCCCTCTCTGCCCGAAACCTGGTATTGGGCTGGGCGTGCTGCGGCAGCCTTGGAAATGACCGATGATGCCATTTCTCATTACCGCAAAGCACTCGAGTATCAGCCTGGTTGGGCTTTGCCCCTCGAAGGTTTGGCTGAACTGGGTGTGCAGCCCTAAAACGGCAATTTTTGTTCGCTGTTATAATGCCTCCCTATTATGAGAAAGAATGCTAAACAAACTTTTCGCCGGCGCCTTGCGCCGCGCTCTGCCTGGCACAAACCCTGGATCTACCTTGCACTGATTGGCGTTGGATTTCTGGTGCTTGTTGGACTCTACCAGATTCCTTCCATCCACGACCGCGCTTACTTCTATCTTGCAAGCGCGCGTGCCAGAATTTACTATTTTTTCAAACCACCGGCTGCAGAAGTTTTTGAGCCCACTCAGCAAGGCACCCTGGATGCTAGCGTTTTTGCCACGCTGACGGCCATGGCGCCTACGGCTACGGTGACTCCACAGTCTACTCACACGCTGACGCCAGAGCCCACAACCGAATTTACTTCCACACCGACCATTCCCCCAACGGCCACCCTTGTGCCTACTCCGCTCCCGCCGCTGCCCCCGTCTGCTATGATCGAAGGCATTGAACCTGAAATGCAGGGTTTTAACAATTGCGGTCCAACCAACCTTGCCATGGCTTTGCGGTTCTGGGGATGGGAAGGCGACCAAAAAACCACCGAAGCAGTGCTTAAGCCCTTCATCAAGGATCGCAATGTCATGCCTTACGAGATGCTGGGGTATGTGCAGGAACATACCGAGCTGAACGGCATTGTACGCTATGGGGGTGATCTTGATTTGGTGAAACGGCTGGTTGCGTCCGGCTTTCCGGTGCTCATTGAGCGTGGTTATATCGACCGCCGTGAAGGTTGGATGGGGCATTATGGACTGATCGTAGGTTATGACGATAAGCTTCAGGAAGTGACCATTCCCGACACCTATTTGGGGATGATCAAGATGAGTTACGAAGAGATCACCCGTTATTGGGAGCAGTTTGATCGGATCTACCTGGTAATCTTCCCTTATGAACGCCAGCAGGAAGTCTATGACATCCTGGGCGCCCAGATGGATGCTCAATATAATAAAGAATACACGCTCGATTTAGTCAGCAGCCAGCTTTATGAACGCGAGGGAGCGGATCAGTTCTTTATCTGGTACAGCCGAGGCTCGATCTGCGTGGAGCTGAATGATTACCTGTGCGCAGGGGAGTCGTATGATCAGGCTTTCAGCATTTATGCAAAGCTTAAGGAAGAAGAACGTCCGTGGCGCATGCTCTGGTATCAGACCGGTCCATATTATGCCTATTTCTATTTGCAGCGCTACCAGGATTTGTATACCCTGACCAAGCAAACCCTCGATAAAACGCCCGAAGATGCCATCCCCGAAACCTGGGTCTGGAAAGGTCGGGCGGAGGTCAAGCTGGGCCTGCGCGATGAGGCGATTGAAAGCTTCAAACAAGCGCTGTTCTGGCACCCGCATTGGTGGGTAGCGGAAGATGAACTGATCGCGTTGGGTGAAAAAGTGGACTGAGTCAGAGAGGATAGGCTTATGCAGGATTAC
>WOZA01000055.1:0-12804 GCA_011620505.1 Anaerolineaceae bacterium | reverse complement strand
AGAAAGATGCCGGTACAATCAAAAAAACCACCAGGTTCGACAGGATCGATGGCCTGCTTATCTCATTTTTTCAGGGTAATTCTTGAGCAATTCCTGACCGGGCATCAGGATCGCCTTTGGCTCACAGACACTCTTGCAGAAGCAGCAGCCCACCATGCATAAAAACGGCTCTGCCACCCAGATCTTTCCATTCTCATCACGCTCAAACACTTCCCGCGCACATAAGTCCAGGCAAGCACCACAGTTGTTGCATAAGTCATCTGAAATAGTAGGAAACCAGGGTATCTGCTCTCGCGGGTAACCGCGCCAGGTGCCATAGTTGCGGGCAACGATCGCTTTCCCAGTTCGCCGGCGTTGATAGTAGCGCTGGTATTCCAACATTAGCGCGTTAGAGTAATCCTGTACCGCTGGTTTGGGAATGAAGTTGTTCTGTCTTACGCCATTCAGCAGGCGCTCTTTGATCTCCGGTTGGGTTGGAGTCAATCCCTCTTCATATAAAGCGGAAAACAACTCCTCCAATCCGAGCAAACCTGCCGGTTGACCACCGATTTGCAGCATGCGGTAGCTAAGTGCCATTTGTTCCCGATCAGTTCCCTTTTGCCAGGCAATCCGCGGCTTTAGCTTTGAGGTGCGCCACCATGGCGGTGAGGCCATTGCTGCGCTGGGAGGAGAGATGACGCCAAAGACCAAGCTCTTCGAACAGGCTCAGATCCGCTTCGAGCACGTCCTTGGCAGGCTGATGATTGAATAATTTGTACAATATCGCCACCATACCCTTCACCACCAGCGAATCACTGTCAGCCTCAAAAACCATCATGCCATCCTGGCAGTTCACGTCAAACCAGACGCTCGACTGGCAGCCTTTCACAAGGTTCTCATTAACCTTATTCTCCGGCTTCATCGCTGGCATGTCCATGCCCATTTCGATCAGATACTCATATTTTTCTTCCCAGTTTGCGAGGAGGGAAAAATCATCACTGAGCTCTTTTTGAATTTCCTGGATACCCGGCATGTTTACCTCTTTAGTATTTTGATGGCGCGCTTGACTCCGTCTGCCAATTTTTCAAGATCCGCCCGGTCGTTATACAGTGCCAGCGAAGCTCGCACCGTACCGCTGATGTGCAGGGCGTCCATGATTGGCTGGGTGCAGTGCTGCCCCGTGCGCACGGCGATGCCCATCGTGTCGAGAAGCACACCCATGTCGTAGTGCTGGATGCCATTCACATTAAAGGGCAGAATACCTGACCGATGGGTCGGAGCACCATAAATGACCAGGTCTGGAATCTCTGCCAGGAGGCTCAAGCCATATCCAAGCAAATCCTCTTCGTATTGCTGTAATTCATGCTGATCAAACTGCTGCAGGTAATCAACCGCAACCCCCAGCCCGATTGCCCCAGCCACATTGGGGGTTCCGGCTTCGAACTTGAAAGGCAGAACGTTGAATGTAACCTTTTCAGGGGTTACCATATCAATCATCTCACCGCCGCTAAGGAAGGGCGGTAATGCTTCCAACCATTTTTCTTTGCCGTAGAACACGCCAATTCCCATGGGTCCGTACATCTTGTGACCGGAAAAGACATAAAAATCGGCATCCAGGCTCTGCACATCGTGCGGAAGATGCTGTACAGACTGAGCAGCGTCCACCAGCACAGGTATCCCATGGGCGTGGGCAAGGCGGATAATTTCACCAACCGGATTGACCGTGCCAAGGGAATTAGAAACCTGGTTCACCGCAACCAGGCGGGTTTTCTCGTTGAGCATGCGCTCAAACAGTGCCAGGTCGAGCTCGCCGTTTTCGTTAAAAGGCAGAACGCGAAAGGCTGCGCCGCGCCTCAGGCACATCTGCTGCCAGGGGACGTAGTTGCTGTGGTGCTCAAGTTGCGAAACAATGACCTCATCCCCAGAATGGACAAACTTTTCGCCGAAGGTATATGCCAGCAAGTTAACCGACTCTGTCGTGCCGCGAGTGAAGATTACTTCATGGGTGTGCTCTGCGTTGATATAGCCTGCCACCTTCCGCCTTGCTCCCTCGTAGGCTTCGGTAGCCTGCACCGCCAGGGAGTGATTACCGCGATGGATGTTGGCATTCAGGTGGGTGTAATAATCAACCAGTGCGTCGATCACCACCTGTGGTTTTTGCGTGGTAGCGGCATTGTCAAGGTAGACCAGCGGGTGGTCATTGATGGTTTGCTTCAGGAGAGGAAAATCTGCTTTTGCGCTGAGGATGTCTTTACTCATATTTGTTCCTTAAGATGGCTTGATTTTACCATTCCCGCAGGTGAGTTGGAAGTTTGTAAGGCCTGGAAAGCCAGGAGGAGAGAAAATTGTTATGGGATGACAGATTAAAACCTGGTAAAGGTTGGGTTATCACTTGAACAACTGTGTTGATTTAATTTGAATTGGGATACAATCGTTAACAAATGAACCGTTGTACATATGTTGTCTGATGTTTGTGGAGGGAATATGCCCGAAAAAATATTGGTTGTAGATGATGAAATTTCTTTGCAGGAAACCTTAACCTACAATCTCAAAAAAGAAGGATATCTTGTGGAAGTGGCTGGAGATGGTATTGCCGCGCTGGAACTTTTCCGAACTTCCAAACCGGATCTGGTCATTCTGGACGTTATGTTGCCTGGGATGGATGGTTTCGAAATTTGCCGCACGATGCGCCAGGAATCTAACACTCCTGTATTAATGCTGACTGCCCGGGACGATGAAATTGACCGGGTGGTTGGGCTGGAGGTCGGCGCTGATGATTATCTTCCCAAGCCTTTCAGCATGCGCGAGTTGATCGCACGTGTCAAAGCGCTCCTTCGCCGCGTTCGACTGATCCGTGAGGAAGTTGGCAATGCCGCGCAGGAAGCCAATCAACCCAGGACCCTTGTCTTCGGGAATCTGGAAATTGACACCAACCGGAGGGAAGTCCGTTTGGATGGAAAAGTCCTGCAGTTTAAACCCAAGGAATTCGAACTGCTGGCCTTTATGGGGCAGCACAAGGGCCGCGTGCTCACCCGGGAACTAATTCTCGAGAGGGTCTGGGGTTGGGGTTATGTGGGCGACTCGCGTACTGTAGACGTGCACATACGATGGCTTCGTGAAAAAATTGAAACCACCCCTGAGACTCCGCAGAGAATCATCACGGTCCGCGGGGCAGGTTACCGCTTCGAAGGGTAAAACTGATCATGAAAATGCGCATCCACTCGCGCATTGCCTGGCCTTTCATCCTGACGCTGGTGTTAACACTGGCAATCTGGCTGATAGCTGTACCCTTGCTCGAAAAATCCGCCTACCAAAAAGCGCTCATAAATGGGGTGCCAGTAGACCTTTCGTTTGTACAAAACGCGGCGATTGTGATCTCACTGACTGGATTATTAGTCGGTTTGAGTATTACTTTGATTTACACCAACCGCTACGTTGATGATCTTAAGACTCTTACAGAAGCCGCCAAAGAGCTCGGTGAAGGCAAAAACCAGGAAATCAACCTGCTGCCAATGCAAAACTCTCTGCGTGAGATGGGCGAATTACGGGAAGCTCTGCAAAAAACTGCTCACCAAATTGAAGATCAAATTGACGCGCTGTCCAAGGAGCGAGCCATGCTTTCGGCAGTATTGCGGCAGATGACCGACGGAGTCCTGATCGCTGACAGCAGCGGCAAAGTTCAATTACTGAATGACGCCGCGGAAAAACTGTTTATGATCAGTGAAGAAGAAGCTCTGGGGCGTTCGGTTGTGGAGGTCATGCGGCATCATCGCTTGGTGGAACTTTGGGAAGAGACGCGCGATGGTCCTGCAAAAACCATCACCATGGAAATGGGGGCAATGCATAAGTTCCTGCAGGTGGTTGGCATTCCTCTTGGTGAGGAATTACCTGGGCGTTCCATGTTGCTTTTCCAGGATCTGACCCAGACCCACCGCCTCGAAACTATCCGGCGGGACTTTATCTCGAACATCTCGCACGAACTCCGTACCCCAATGGCAGGGTTAAAGGCTATCAGCGAGACCTTGCTGGATGGAGCCCTGGAGGACCCCACTGTCGCCCGGAATTTTGTGGTGAGGATGGACAGTGAGGTGGATAATCTCACACAGATGGTCAATGAACTGCTTGAGCTCTCCCGTATCGAAGCTGGACGGTTCAATTTTGATTATCAACGTATCGAGCCCTATCGGCTGATGCAAAAACCAGTTGAGCGTATGGTTTTGCAGGCAGAACGGGTAAATCTGACATTGAGTTACGATTGTCCGGTTGATCTTCCACTGGTTTTTGCTGACCCGGAACGCATCTCGCAGGTTTTTATCAACCTGATCCATAATGCCATCAAATTTACTCCCAATGGTGGTCGAATTCATGTAACCGCCTATCAGGATGGACAGATGGTGGTCTTCAAAGTCAGCGACACGGGTGTAGGCATTGCAGAGAAAGATATAACCCGCATCTTTGAACGATTTTACAAGGCCGACCGGGCAAGATCGGGCGGTGGAACGGGATTGGGTCTTTCGATTTGCAAGCACATCGTTGAGGCCCATGGTGGAAAAATCTGGGCTGAGAGTGTTGAAAATGAAGGTTCTGATTTTTACTTTTCACTACCCGTGGTATATGGTGAAAATTAATAATTAACAGGCTTTTTACAGCCTGCCAAAGAGATCTTAACCAACTCATCGAAAGGGAAGCAGGGGATGGTGTTATAGTAAATTATTGAGAAATCCTTGGATGGTTGTAGGGATCAAGTTATTATATAATAAACTATCGTTTTTACCTTTGGAGGCATGATGTCCCGTTTTACCTTAGATCAGGAAATTAGGCTCGTTCAGGATGAAATGCTCTTGCTGGGCAGTCTGGCTGAACAAGCTATCTTGAACTCGGTTGATGCCTTGCGAAGGCAGGACGTTGCCGCGGCAAGAACTATTGCCCTCGAAGATAAGAAAATCAATGACAAGCACTTTGCGATTGAGAACCACATCCTGATCATTTTCGCCACCCAATCTCCATTAGCTCGCGACCTCCGCCTACTGGCTGCTATGCTGGAGATCATTACTGAGCTCGAGCGCATTGGCGATTACGCCAAGGGCATTGCCAAGGTTGCTATCCGCCTGGCGGATGACGAGACCCCGGTCCCAATCCAGGAAATCTCAACGATGGCCGATAAAGCCACATCCATGCTTCATCGCGCCCTGGGTGCCTTCATCTCCGAGGACGTTACGGCTGCCTATGCCATCCCCAAGGAAGATGACGAGGTGGATGAGCTTTATATCACTGTCTACCGCAAAATCGTTCAGAATATGATCAAGAATCCAGAGACCATCGACCATACCAACCAGATCCTCTGGGTCATTCATAATCTTGAGCGCACAGCTGACAGGGTGACGAATATCTGCGAACGCATCATTTTCATCGTGTCTGGTGAGCTGCTTGAGCTGGATTCCTCTGATGATGAAGACCGGGAGGTCTAAACCCCTTCCCATCTAGCAAAAAACGCGCCAGTAAGCGCGTTTTACCTCCTTCAACTTTTTGTGAACATTGGATGTAAGTGTGGTTATTAGTGTATAGGTAGTTTATTTGGATTTTGGTTTTTTACAGGGAGGGAACAGTGCCAGCACTACAGACGTATGGTATACCATCCTCCAGAGTAACAATTACATCTGGTATTAATGCAGAGTCAGGGTTCAATAGTTTTTCGGACACAGTGCAATGGTTTGATGGTTTCAATGACCACCCCATGAAAACCGCAAATTTCATCATCGGGTCTGCAGATGGGTGTCCAGATGATTTTCCTCCAGCCACTCCCCCGCAAGGTAATGTTTACCCAGCGGAGTGCAATGATGGATGGACGCAAGATGATGTTAACAAGATCAATAATGGGTATATAACTTCGGCGGCGATACCAATGAACTTCCTGCCGAATGGGTATCAAGCCTCACAGTGGTACAGAATTGGCTTGTACTCCCATTACGTGCACAATAACAACATCGACTTTTTTGGTGTAATGACCCAGAAGGCCGCTTGTGAGCAAAGGGAACAGGAAGACCCTGGCGCATATTATGGCATGGATAATTCACTTTACTTTGGATATCAACAATTTCGGACCAGGGTTGTTTCAGACAGCCGGATAAATAGTTTTCTATTATGGGGAGCAGATATGAAGTATTACCGGGGAGCGCCGTAAGATGAAAAAGACTACTTATGTCCTAATGACCGGCATCATGTTGACCTTAATGATTGGCTTGGTGAGCTTGGTTAATGCCGTTCGGGATCAACCTTCAAATGATGTTGATTTGTATCAAAACGCGATTCCTGGAGAATGGGATGCGAATATTACACAAATCACGAATCCGGCACAGAAGGCAACTGAAATCATGCGGTTGGAGCAATTCAGGCAGGCCGCAACGCGATATGCCGCCCAGGCACTCGCAGAAGCTAACTTTACGGGAACGAGGAGTATCGCAACAATACCGACACCCGTCGAAGTCGGCTCGCCATTACGAGGTGTGATTGAAGACCTCGGTTTCGATGATCTTCGCAGGGAGCTGAAATCCACTAATGGCTGGGTTGGAGAAATAGGTGGATTGGTTTACTCACTCTCCGCTGGGTGTTACCGGGCCGATGAAAGCCTTGGCTTGGTCCAATTACGAATCATCACCATGGAGGAGTACAGTCGGACAACAGTGAATGTCGATTGCCCACGCAAGAGCGGCGCTCTCCGCGTTGAAGAAGTGAAAGGCTCGCGGGTGATCTTACGGGCATCCAATGGAGAATTGTTTTACTTTGATTTACTTGCGAGACAATTTGTGGAGAGTTTGGACGTTGTCGTCCCCACGGCCACGCCTTTTACACCACCACAAACTGAAGATCCCAATCCCACTCCAACTTGGAATCCATACCCTTGAGCGCACAGCTGACAGGGTGACGAATATCTGCGAACGCATCATTTTCATCGTGTCTGGTGAGCTGCTTGAGCTGGATTCCTCTGATGATGAAGACCGGGAGGTCTAAACCCCTTCCCATCTAGCAAAAAACGCGCCAGTAAGCGCGTTTTTTTATATACGCAATATCGCAAAAACCAGTAGAGTAAACTATAATCTTTATATCTCGTGGTTGACATGACAAATTCGTTAGTGCCAAAATTAAGAGAGGAGGCACAGCTAGTGTTAAGAAAAAACGATACCAAAGGGAAGTTGATTGTTGTGGAGGGAATTGACGGTTCCGGCAAATCCACGCAAATCGACCTGCTTTATAAGTGGCTTCTGAGAGCTGGATATTCAGCCTACTTCAGTGAATGGAATAGCTCTGCATTGGTAAAAAGCACCACACGTACTGCAAAAAAGTCTAAATCTTTCACCCCCACCACTTTCAGTATTCTGCACTGTACCGATTTTGCGGATCGGTGGGAGAATAGCATCTATCCCCTGCTTAAAGCGGGCGTCATTGTGCTGGCAGACCGCTACGCATTTACAGCTTTTGCGCGTGATGTTGCCCGCGGTGTTGACCCGGAATGGGTGCGCAACATGTATTCATTTGCTATTATGCCTGACGCGGCGCTCTACTTCTCCGTACCGCTGGATGTTGCCGTGGGGCGCATCACCGGCGCAAGATCCAGCCTGAAGTACTATGAGGCAGGCATGGACCTGGGGCTCTCGGATAATATCAATGAGAGCTTTAAGCTCTTCCAAGGCAAGATCCTGAATGAATACGACAAAATGGTGGATGAGTTTGGGCTGACCATAATTGATGGCACCAAGCCCGTCAAGGACCAGCAGAGAAAAGTGCGCTCAATTATCAAAAAGATCCTGGTAGGTTTTGAGGGGCTGCCAAATCCCAACAAGATGCCCATTTCTGTCACTAACATCCAGGCGGACAAACCCAAAAAAGGAGGCTCAAAATGAATAAAGCAACCTTTTATGGAGCGGGCTTCCCCTACCGCGATTTTGGCAATCTCCCCGGCAAATTGATTGTGCTGGAAGGAACCGATGGCGTTGGACGATCGACCCAGGTCAAAAAGCTGCGCAGTTGGCTCGAGGAAGAAGGCTATGCGGTCTCCGATACCGGGCTGACACGCTCAGAACTGACCGCTGCCGGGCTTGAGGCTGCCAAGAGCGGACACACGCTTGGTCCGATTACGATGAGCCTCTTCTATGCGGCAGACTTTGCCGACCGCCTTGAGAACCAGATCATCCCTGCCTTGCAGGCAGGTTTTGTGGTGCTTTCAGACCGTTACTTCTATTCAGTCGTTGCACGGGATAGTATTCGCGGCATCAGCAGTACCTGGTCTAAACAGTTGTATGGAATCGCACTCAAACCTGATTTGATCCTATACATGAAAGCCAGCATCCCTTCATTGGTGACACGCCTGATCCATGGGAGAGGTCTGAACTATTGGGAATCTGGCATGGACCTGCACCTGGCGGATAACTTATATGACAGCTTTGTTCAATATCAGGGTTTGATCCTTGAACAGTTCGATATCATGGCAAAAGAATACAACTTCATGACCATTGATGCTGACCCAACAGAAGACAAAATCTTTGAGGAACTCAAAAAACCCATTCTTGAACTGCTGCACAACCGGCTGACCAAAGGCAACAAACCGAAGTAGAGAGTAACTTACCCCAGCATGCCTGGGGTAAGTCTTTTAGGAGAGTCAATGACCAAAATCCGATCTGAAGCTGTCTGTGTCTATGGGGCAAAGATCATCCATACTCACGTTCTGGCGATGCAGGCCGAGATCGAAGGCGTGCTGGAATCCAGGGACATTGAATACATCCATCGTATGCGCGTTGCTTCGCGCCGGCTTCGCAGTGCACTGGTAATCTTTAAGGGTTGCTTATTAAGCAAAGACTTCAAGACCTTTTCCCGCGATATACGGGATGTGACCCGTTCTCTTGGGGCAGCACGCGATTTGGATGTACAGTTAGCGGTACTCGAGAGCGTCATTCCCGATTTTTCCGATCCCAAACTCATCCCAGGTTTGCGCCGGCTGCAATTTCGCCTCAAGCAGCAGCGTGTGGGAGCTCAAAAAGACGTCATAACTGCCATAAAGGTGCTCCAGGCAGATGATACTTTAGCGAATCTCACCAAATGGGCAGCACCCTTTCAGGAGTTGTCGGAAGGCGTCTATCTTTTTTCACCCGCGCTCTATGAACTTGCATTTAGTGGCATCAATGCCCGCCTTAATGAACTGCTTGATCATGCGGCACATATCCAGGATGAGAGTAATGTGACTGAATTGCACAATATGCGTATCAGCGCCAAGCGATTACGCTACACAATGGAAGCCTTTACTGATCTGTACGGCGCAAGTCTGAAGCCTTTTATTAATCAGACAAGGAAATTCCAGGACATGCTGGGAGAAATCCATGACGCGGATGTTTGGATCGAAATGATCCCACGCTTCATCCAGGAAGAAGGCGAACGGATATTTATGTATTTTGGAAATAACCGCCCTCTCAAACGGCTGCTGCCTGGTTTGGATGCTTTCAGGGCTAACCGCACAGAAAAGCGCAAGGCAGATTATCAGCGGTTTCTCGGGATATGGGCGCAAGCCGAGGAAGAACATCTTTGGGATGAACTCCTCAAGCTCATTAACGCCCCACTCGATCTCGAAGTTGCACTGCGTTCCCTGCAGCAGCTTGAAAATCCCCACGTGGTGCAGTCAGAGGATTTCGAGGATATCTCCCCGGAGGATTAACTTACCCTCCGACCGTTTCTTGTGTATCTCAATCTCAGGATAGGTTGGCACATTAAATTTTTTGATGCAAATGTATCCCAAAAAGCCTACCCGCTGGTAGGCTCATCTTTTGTCAGATTGCGTTCCATGCGCTGCAAGAGAGAATAATTAACCATGGCTACAATAACCATAAACACCAGTAAAAGCAGATAGCCGATCTTCCAATTTTCCTGCCCCACCATCATGGTGTACTCCGACATGCCCCCGATGCCTGAAATGAGCGTGAGCGGCATAAATATGCTGCTGATCAGCGTTAGGCGCCGCATGCTGGCGTTCGTGCGGTTTGAGGTCTCAGCCATGCGATTGCTGATCAATGAGAGGTGGATTTCCATCAGACTTGTCACCTGATCCCTTGCAGTTTCTGAGATTTCATAATAGCGTGAGAGATGGTCATACACATCCCGAAAGAAAACCAGCGACTTCTCAGCGATGAAGGGACTGTCTTGCCGGATTAACTTACTGAGCACCTCGCGTTCATAGAATACAGATTTACGGATGATCATCAAATCGCGTCGGGAGTCCAGCAGCCGCGAGAGATCGTAGTCTGGTGAGCCTTTCAGAATCTCATCTTCGTCTTTGTCCAGTTTGGTTTCGATCTGGTCAATAGCTAAAAACTTACGGTCTACTACTGTGTCAATTAAGAGGTGAAGCAAGAAGGATGGACCGTTTCGGACTCTCTGACTCTCCCGTTCAACCAGGCGCTCCACGCCCTGCAATAATGGTTGGTTTTGACTATCCCGATGAGTGATGCTAATGATGAAATTCTTTCCAATAACCAGGTCAAGTTCGTGTGCCAGCAATTCCTCAGAAGAGATCTCGAATATGTTAAAGACCATGAAGGAATAGTGTGGGAATAAATCAAGCTTGGGTAACTGCTCTTCATTAAGGCTATCTTCGATGCTCAGAGGGTGAATGTTAAGTTCGGTAATGAGGGGCTGGAGGTCCTCATTTTTCGGGTCGCAATAATCAAGCCAAGCATATCCACCGTCCTGGGCAGCCTTCATTGCATCATGAATGGAAGAGACCAGCGAGAGCTCTCCGACTGGGTTGATAAAGAAAAAGCGCGAATAGGGTTCAGTGGTGGCAATGGGGTGTTGGATTAGTTCAGTCATTGTGGTCCTTTGTTGAAGCGTTGTGCGCGAGAATTTTGACTACAGGTGAGAATGGATTCCAATCCAGCAATCTGGCAAACTGGAGCGGCGTTATCTTTCGTTGCGATTGGATGGCATTGCGTTTTTTACACATGGCTGAAAGTCCCTTAAGAGCGTCCGTCTTTCCTCTGAAGAGATCTTTCCCGGATGGCATAAAAACTCCCGCAATTACATAGATCAGATTGTAGAAAATGTGGGCAGGGAGTAGCAGGTAGAACAGGAACCCCGGCATGTTTTTTATGAAGGCCCAAATCAGATTACGCTGCCCGTAATAGGTCGCAAAGTCACTGCGGTAGCCAGTGCTGCCAGAACCCACGTGCTGGACTACCGCTTCTGGCAAATAGAGAAAAGGAAATCCAGCCAGCTGCAAGCGCATATCAAGGTCGAGGTCCTCCATGTAGGCGAAGAATTCCTCATCAAATCCCCCCACCTGTTCAAAAGCAGTCCGGGGATAGGCAGAAGCTGCCGCGCAGGCGCTCATCACGTAGCGGGGTCCGGTTGCGCTTTTTGTCGCCGGCTGGTTGTGGTTTTTGCGCCATGCCAGGCCGCTGGCATGGTAAACATTCCATTCCCCGTCAAGGATCGCCGGATTGCCGGCTTGCAAGAGGCGTGAGGCAAAACAATGCCCGGGGTGAGCCAGCGCAGCCTGGTGAAACGTTGCGAGCCAATCCGGTTCGGGGAACGCATCGCTGTTCAACAGCACCAGGTACTCACCTGAAGCCGACTTTGCAGCCAGGTTATTTCCGCCAGCAAAACCAAGATTGGCATCGGAATGGAGATGCTTTAGGTCAAGATCGTGGAAAACTGCCAAAATTGCAGGGTCAGGCGGCTGGCTGGCACCGTTGTCAAGCAGGATCACTTCAAAATCCTTAAAAGTTTGCGCTTGGAGTGAATGCAAACAGGTCTGGAGATATTGTTCACTCTGCCAGAGCAGGATCAGGATTGAGAAGAAGGGTTGGTTCATGTTCACTTTCACTGTTCTGTTTATTATAGTTTAAGTAGGGAATGTGCAAGGGTTTGAAACCAGGCGCCCAGGGCTTGTATAATTCAGCTCATAAAACCGACAGGATGTATGAACATGGCGAAATCCAGTAATTCCAGGCAAGATCGCACGGCAACCAAACCAAAGAATAGTGGTCAAGAAAAACCAAGGCAGAAGCTACCAGTGTGGGGTTGGGCACTGATTGTAATAGGTGTGATTCTCGGGGGTTATCTGCTAACGAGAAATATGAGGCAACAAGAGCCAGCCATGAGCAATTTACCAGCAGAGATCAGCGTAACCGAAGCGGCTAAACTTGAACAGCAAGATTGGTTCTTCCTGGACGTGCGTGAGCCAAGCGAGTGGGAAGAAGCCCATATTCCCTATGCCACGCTTATTCCACTCGGGGAGCTGACTTCCAGGCTGTCTGAGATACCAAAGGATAAGAACATCGTTGTAGTCTGTCGGTCTGGCAATCGCAGCGCTGTGGGACGAGACTTGCTCATTAATTCTGGATTCACCAATGTAACCAGCATGGCTGGTGGCATGAACACCTGGCAAGCCCAGGGGCACCCGGTGGTAATCGGACCGTAATCGCGATATTTGCATAATAGGAACCGAAAAAAGCCGTCTACCAAACCGCCTATACTTACTTCCTTTTTACTACCATACTTGCAAGCTTGAGGTTATGCAGTAAATTCTGCCTTTTTATGCTAGATCCAAAAACTCTAATCCACAGCCAGGCCCACTGAAGGCTGGCATGCCCAATCCTTTTCCTATGGTAAGATTAAAAACTGTCTGATACACAAAAAGGTGACACAATTGGCCAGTAATTCTAAACCTGTCTATGACTCCGCAAGCTACCGGGTGCCAGCGATTTCCGAATTGAAAGAATTAGGAAAATATCGCTACCTGCTTGGGCAATTAATTCGACGGGACATTCTCACGCGTTACAA
>WOZA01000084.1:11351-17867 GCA_011620505.1 Anaerolineaceae bacterium | reverse complement strand
TGTGGTTTGGCATGCTCGGCGGCTTTGCCTGGCTCAGGGCACGCCGGGGTGTGATCCAGAGCAATTTTGGCACCTGGCAGCGCGTTCTGCGCTACCTGGTTGGGATTGCCGGCGTGATCGCTATTTATGCAGGGCTGGGAACGCTCTTCCCGGAAGACCTGGGGCTAATCAGCGCGGTACTGCGCTACTTCCGCTACTTTTTGATTGGATTATGGATCGCATGCCTGAGCCCGCTGCTCTTTGAGAAATTGAAAATTGGGCGAATTGAACCGGATTTTGAACCCCGGACCACTGCCCCACTGCCGTAAAGCATCATTAGGAAAAGAATAATGCCGTGATCATACGGCATTTTTCTTAGCGGAGAGAGTGGGGTTCGAACCCACGATGGGTACAAGACCCATAACGGTTTTCGAGACCGCCCCGATCAACCACTCCGGCATCTCTCCAACAGGTTTGAGATTATACCTTAAAGGTCGAACTGCTGCCCTTTTTCGGCGTATACCGGCACCGGCAGCTCAGGATGCTCAGCCAGTTTATCGATCAGAGCCTGGGCCTTATCTGGTTCGCCGTGGAAGAGGATGATGCGCTTGAGGCTGTCCTTGCTTGCCAGAGCATACTCCACCAGCCCGGTCTGACCGGCATGCGCGCTCAAACCGCCGATGGTGACTACCTCTGCCTTGCGGTAATACTCCTCGCCAAAGATCCTCACCTTGTGTTCACGGTCTGCCAGGCGGCGACCAAGCGTATCGGGAGCCTGCCAGGAGATGATCAGGATGGTGTTGCGCCCATCCTCGATGTTATTCTTCAGGTGGTGCAAAATCCGTCCGCTTTCCGCCATTCCCGAGGCTGAGATAATAATCATTGGCTCATGCCATTCGTTGAGAGCCTTCGATTCATCGACCGACATGGTGTAAATCACGTTATGAAAGTCCAGCCCCTGCATGCGGTGCTCCGCAATAAACTGCCAGGTTTCATCGTCAAAACATTCGGTGTGTTTACGGTACAACAGGGAGGCGTTAACTGCCAGCGGGCTGTCGACCACCACCGGGATATTAGGAATTAAGCCATCGTCCATTGCCTGGCTGAGGAAGTAGGTCAGGTTTTGCGTGCGCCCCACCGCAAAAGCCGGCACGATGATCTTACCCCCGCGCTTAACCGTTCGCTTCACAGCGCCGATGAATTCCTCATAAGCATCATCCATCAATTGGTGTGGTTTATCCCCATAGGTACATTCCATCACCAGCGTGTCTGCCCCTGACGGCAGCACGGGGTCGCGCAAAATGGGAGCATCGTACCTGCCGATATCGCCCGAGAACCACAGGCGCTTCGGTTCGCCCTGGTCATCACGATAATCAAGGATGACTGCAGCCGAGCCCAGGATATGCCCGGCGTCCACCAGTGTGGCGGTCACGCCTGGAATGGGTTCAAATTTTTGCTGATACCAGACGCTCTGGAAGAACGGCATCGCCTCGATCGCATCTTTTTGAGTATAGATCGGTTCCAGAGCACGCTCGCCTTTCTTGCGGCGTTTTTTATTGACATACTGGATGTCGCTTTCCTGGATGTGCCCGGAATCTCTCAGCATGATATCTGCCAGGTCTTCGCTGGCGTCGGTGGTGTAAATCTTGCCCTTAAACCCTTGTTTGACCAGGTTGGGGATGTTGCCGCTGTGGTCAATGTGGGCGTGCGAGAGGATCATTGCCTCGATCTCGCTGGGATCAAAGGGAAAGTGGAGATTGATAAAGTAAGATTCATCACGTTTGCCTTGAAAAGTACCGCAATCGATCAGAAGTTTATGCCCCTGGTGTTCGATCAGATGCATTGAACCGGTGACGGTACGTGCTGCTCCAAGAACGGTTAGTTTCATCCTTTTGTCCTTTCCAATACCTCAAAAATGGCATCGCCATATCGTTCATAGCGATAGGGGAAGAATTTCATCGCTTGTTTAAGCTCATTGCTATCCGAAATTTCCAAATGCGCCAGTCGTTCAAGCAGATCGCGGGAGATAATCGCGTTGGAAGGCAGACCCTCATCCAAGCCTGTTTGTTTCCGCCAGTTTGAAAGGGCATCGCGCCGTTTCATTTCTGCATCGCTCAGGCGATGGTTCCGGCGGGGACTTACTTTTTGGGGATTTTCCCGCCAGGTTTGAATGGTCTGCATCAACAAACTGCCATATCGCCTCACCTGTCTCTCGGGCAGAGAAGGCAGCAGGCTGAGCTCCTGGATAAAGTGCGGTTGTGTCTGGGCGATTTCAATCAGAGCCCGGTCTGAAAGCACCTTGAAGGGGGGCACGTCACGCTTGCTGGCAATCAGTTCACGCATGTGATTCAGCGCGTCGAGCAGCGAGAGCGCTTCAGCAGAGAGATCCTGGGCGCCTTTGACTCGCCAGATGTCTTCCATATGCTGTGCGAGTGGCTTGACGAGGCGCGCCATGCCTTCGCTATCTTCTAACACGAGTTGCAGTCGGTTGCTGGCTTCAAGCTGGGGCAGCAACGTGTCGCGCAGGGGAATGAGGAAGTGCGAATCGCACTGCGCATAACTGAGCATTTCAGCCTTTAGCGGTCGCTCCCCCCAGTTGGCACGCTGGTATTTTTTATCAAGAATCAAATCGAAGTACTTTTCGATCAGTGCCGCGAACCCCAGGTTGGGCTCCGCCAGAGCAGTTGCGGCGAGCATGGTGTCAAAGATATTATGGAAAGTAAAGTCAAAATCCCGCTTGAGGCAGCCGATATCGTAATCACCAGCGTGGAAAACTTTCTGGATGTCCGCCCGGGCAAAAAGCATGCCGAGTTCATCCAGTTCGGTAAAGGCAAATGGATCCAGCAGGAAGTCGTTCGTGGAGCTGGAAAGCTGAATCAGGCAAACGCGTTCATGATAGGCATGCAGGCTGTTCGATTCGGTATCGATGGCAATAGTATCCTGGATTGCTAAATGCGCCAGCATTTGCTGGTAGGATTCGGGAGAGTTAACGATGCCGGCTTCGGGCATCCTGTGTGGCTGCATAGGACTTCATTATACTCTGTAGAACAAATTGATTGCCAGTTCCAGGTGGAGAGTCCGGAGGTTTTGCAGATTGGAACAAGGTTCGGGTCGGCAGGCAAATTCTTGTTAGAATTGGAATTAGAACAGGAGGCAGCTATGCATTTGGTAATGGTACGGCATGGAGAACAGGATTATACCGTCACGGAAGGACGCGGCTTTCCAGGTCCGGCTCGCGAGTTGGCGCCGCTGACGGAGCGGGGCGTTGCCCAGGCGGAAGCGGTGGCAAAAGACCCGCGTTTGCAGGGCTGCCAATTGATTGTCAGTTCTCCCTATACCCGCGCGCTGCAGACAGCCGCTATCATTTCCCGTCGGCTCGATCTGCCCATCGAGGTGGCGTTTGACATTCACGAGTGGCTGGTTGACACCCAATATAAGAACCGCGATTTCACCGATACTCTTGCAGCCATAGAGGAAGCGACCCGCTTCAAGGGCGTACGCACACCCGATGCAAAATTGAACTGGGAGGGCTACGATCAGGTTGCCCGGCGTGCGGCTTCAGCTTTGCTGCCTTACCTGGCGTATGAAAAAATCATCGTCGTTACCCATGGGTATGTCATGAAACAATTCTACAATCCGGGTCGCATTCCTTATTGCGGAATCGTGGAAGTGGATTTTGACGAAAACTTTACCTGGCCGGGATACATTGAGCGCGGAACGTCCAAGGAGCCGCGATGAGAGCCGTCCTGCAGCGGGTTACCACGGGCAGTGTCACTGTCGAAAACGAGGTAGTGGCTCAGATAGGCCTGGGTTACGTAATCCTGCTTGGAATCGGTCCCGATGACACGCCCGAGATTGCCCGGGAGTTGGCGGAGAAGACTGCCTACCTGCGCGTGTTTGAGGATGAAGCCGGCAAAATGAACCTTTCACTGTTGGATGTGAACGGTCAGGCAATCGTCGTTTCGCAATTCACGCTCTATGCCGACACCAGCCGTGGCAGGCGCCCATCCTTCATCAATGCGGCAAAGCCGGATTTGGCAGAACCATTGGTGGACGTGTTTGCCGAACGGCTGCGCGAATTTGGCATTGCCACTCAACAAGGCGTTTTTGGCGCGCACATGGTGGTGGATATCCGCAATGACGGACCTGTGACCATTCTGTTGGAGCTGCCGCAGGCGTAAAGAATTAATTGTCCCAGGGGGATTTCAGCTTGGATTTTTCAGGTGTTTTAGGCTCGCTCACCGGCAAATCAGGCGTTGCTTGTTCTGGCTCAAGCTCACGAGCTGCTGGAGTTGGGTCGGAAAGAACTGCTTCTGGCTGGAATGCAGGCATCTCAATCTCTTCTGGAGTCTGTTCTTCCAAAAGTTGGATCTCAATCCGCTCTTCCATGCGCATTTGACCGCGCAGGAAAGCGCCATCCTCACTGCTAAAACTGACCGCGACCACATCGCCCCAAACCCGCCCGGTTGAACGAATCTCGAGCTTTTGGCAGGTAATGTTACCCTGCACCGTTCCCGCCACCACGACTGTTTCAGCCTTTAGCTCAGGGCAAATGACCTTTCCGGTTTCGCCGATTACAACCAGACCCTTGATGACGATGTCGCCTTGCATGGTGCCTTCAATGCGCACCCCACCCGTGCCGTGCAGATCGCCAATCCAATGGATGCCCGGTCCCAAAACCGAACTCACCTGGGCTTGCAGCCTCTCAGGGGTAAAAACAGCCGTATCCTTCTTGCGCGAAAATATGCTCATCGGCACAATCTTACCCTATCTTTTCTGCATGGAACAGGCATCAGCCATTGCTTGCTTTCCACACCCAGCGCCAGGGGAGTGAGAGCCAGGGTTCGGGCGCGTACCCAATGCCGATCCGCGGAGATGTCACCACCTCCCTTTCCGGCACGCTGACTCCCCTCTCAACCCACAGGCCGCCTTCCGGTGAGCATACATCCACCCCGTTCTGCTCCCTGCCAATTGCCAGTGCCTGGGTCAACTTAGCCGGACCGTTCAGCCAGCCGGGTTTATCTGCCAGGGTGGGGCGCAGCTCGCGCATTACCTCGAGCCCCTCCACCGGCTTGATCGCCCGGATCAACACCGCTGCCGGCACTCCTTCATCCTCACAGACTAAATTGAGCATCCAGTGCATCCCATAGGTGAAATAAACGTACGCCCTCCCAGGCGCGCCAAACATCACCCCATTGCGAGCCGTCTTGCCCACCCTGGCATGGCATGCCTGGTCCTCCACCCCCTGGTATGCCTCCACCTCCACGATCAGTCCCGCCAGCCGCTGCCCTTCCCAGCGGCGCACAAGCAAACACCCCAGCAAATCCGGCGCTACTTGCGGTGCTGGCCGCGAGAAAAATTCATGCGAGAGGCTTGGCTTCAATTTCTTTTTTATATTGGGGGTCACGCTCAATCGTCAGGCGCAGACCAGTCTCGAGCGGCACCAGCGGGATGTAATTGAGTTTTTCATTTGCTTTCGTGATATCGGCGCACATGCGGGTTGAGCCGCCGCTCTTGAGGGGGTTGTATACCTCTTCAGGCTTTTTACCGGTTACCTGCCTCACCAAGCGCACCAATTCCAACACGCTCGTTTCCACCCCGCTGCCGATGTTGATCACCTGCTGGTCCACGCCCACCGCAGTTGAGGCGGTCACCAGGGCATTAACCACATCATCCACATAAACGTAATCGCGCGTCTGGCTGCCATCGCCGTGGATGATGATTGTTCCATTGGTGAGAGCATGTTTGAGGAAATTCGCGATGATCGGCGGGTGGGAATGGGGAACACGCTGCCCCGGTCCGTAGGCGTTGAAAATCCGCAGGCAAACTGCCTCCACTCCCGCCTGAGCACTGATGGTACGCACGTAATGCTCCGCTGCCAGCTTGGAGACAGCATAAGGAGACTCGGGGTGAACCTCAAAGTCTTCAAAATAGGGTATCTGGTCCTGGTGACCGTAAATAGCTCCCGAGGATGCCAGCACCATGCGCTTTACCTTGGTGTCGCGAATAGCTTCCATCAGCGTCACCGTCCCGCTGACATTCACGTGGTTATAGCTGCTCGGAAAGAGAGACGACTCGGGTACGCTGACTTTGGCTGCCAGGTGGAAGACACAATCTACGTCCTGCAGCATTTTCCAAAGCAGGGTCTTCTCGTTAATATCACCCTGGACAAATTCAACTTCCGGTAACAAGTGCGCCGGATCACCTGCCGAGCAGTCATCCAGCACGCGCACGTGATGTCCTTGTTTCGCCAGGCGGTTGCTTAGGGCAGTGCCCAAAAACCCCGCCCCTCCAGTTACTAAATAGTTCATTGCTAACGACCTGTCCGTAAAATTTGCTAATTATAGCACGCCAGTTAACCCATTAATCGTCTTGGTGCAGTTGTTGTGCCAGGCTTTCCCATTCCGCAAGCAGCTTTTCCAACTCGATGGTTACCGTTTGATAATTCTCCGTGACTTTTTCCAATTTTCGCAAGTCAGCCGTAGGCTTGGAGAGGTGGGCTTCACAGCTGCTTTTTTCCATCTCGGCTGCATGGAT
>WOZA01000084.1:0-11251 GCA_011620505.1 Anaerolineaceae bacterium | reverse complement strand
GCCAACTTCTTCTCGATTTGTTGGCGCTGGTTGCGGCTTAGGCCTGCTTTGACAGTTGTTGTTACAGGTTCATCCATGGGCTCTGATACCAGAGGAACCTCCTCCAAATTTCTTGGCAGCAACCTTCCTTCTTTGTATTGCCTGAATTCAGAGTAGGCTCCCTTGAACACCTGCAAACTGGCGCTGTGGGTCTCCAATTCCCAGATTTGGGTTGCCAGGGCATCTATCAGGTAGCGGTCATGCGAGACGAGCATGATCGTGCCCGGATACTGCGCAAGCACGTCCTGCAGCACCTCCTGCGTGGCAAGGTCGAGGTGATTGGTGGGTTCGTCGAGCATTAACAGGTTAGCGTCTGAAAGCGCCAGCTTTGCCAGCGCCAAACGACCGCGTTCGCCGCCGGAGAGAGTTGCCACCTGCGCAAAAACCTCATCTCCCTGAAAGCCGTAGCGCGCCAGGTAGTTGCGCACTTCGGCCGGCAGCATGCTCGGGGCAACCGAGCCGATCTCATCCATCAGGGTGTTTTCAGGCACTAAACCCTCATGCGCCTGGGCGAAATAGCCCACTTTGAGGTTGGCTCCCAGTTCCACCCGCCCGGCATAAGGGGGGATTTGGTTCAGGACGGTCTTCAAAAGGGTTGTCTTGCCTGCGCCATTCGGTCCGATCACAGCGACACATTCACGCCTTTCCAATACCAGGTCCGGTACACTGAAAAGCGGTCGACCTTCGTCCTCATAACCCACCTGCAAATCGTAGGTGCGCAGAACCAGGTTGCCGGAACGGTCAGCCAACTTGAAGCGCAGATGCATCGGTCTGACATTCGCCCTGGGCGCAGTCAGCCGCGAGTCTGCCAGCAATCGCTCCAGGCGGCGCTGCCTGCCCCTGGCCTGGTTGTTGTTCTGTGTGCCCAGGAAGCGCCGAATATAGTCCTGCTGCTTTTCGATATACTCGTTTTGTGCTTCAAACTCCGCCAGGCGCCGCGTGTAGCGTTCCTCACGCTGGCGTAAATACGCGGTGTAATTCCCGCGGTAAACTTCCAGCGCCGGTGTCATCTCCCAGATGTAATGGGCGGTTTGATCCAGGAAGTAGCGGTCATGCGAGACGATCACGACAGCCCCGTTCCAATCCCTCAGGTAAGCTTCGAGCCATTCTACAGCGTTGATATCCAGATGGTTGCTGGGTTCATCCAGCAAAAGCAGGTCCGGGTCATCCAACAGGATGCGCGCCAGGCGAGCCCTGGTGCGCTGACCACCAGAAAGTTGCTTTAGTGGACGCTCGTAATCGGTCTCAGAAAACCCCAGTCCATCCAGTGTCTGGCGGATGCGCGCGTGATAGGTGTAGCCCCCACTGTTTTCAAAGACAGTCTGGACCTTGCCATAGCGTTCCAACACGGAGGGATCACATGCGGGGTCTTGCATCAACTTTTCCAGCTCCCGCAGTTCTTCCCCTTTGGCGATCAGATCCTCAAAAGCTAACAGGCAGGAGCTCCACAGCGTCCCTTCCAACTGGGTGACCGCTTCCTGGGGGAGGTAACCAACCTTTAAACCGCGAGCACGGTGCACAGAACCTTCAGTGGGTGTGTCTTCCCCCGCGAGGATACGTAAGAGGGTCGTCTTGCCGACCCCGTTTGGGCCAACAATTGCGATACGCGCATTCCGGGGAATCGAAAGATTGATCCCATCAAAAATGTCCACGGGACCAAAAGATTTTCCAAGGTTTTGAGCAGTAAGAAGTGACATTGCACTAAAAGTATACCAGTGAGGTCCTGAGGGCGTGAGATAATCTGATATCGGTGGTAAAATCTAGAACTGCTCAATTATTGAGCCTTTGAAAATAATAACCTAAAGAAGAAGGAGTTTTGAATGTCTAAATCTATAAAGAAGATTGTTCTACCCGTTGTGTTGGCTGTGATGCTGCTCGTCAGCGCTTGCGTCAGCCAAACCCCAACTGCTCAGCCCACCAATCCCCCGGAACCGACTGCAGCTCCTACTGAGCCGGTTGTGGAGGAACCCACCACGGAACCGACTGAAACGGTGGTTGTGGAACCCACGGCGGAGCCAATCGTGATTGTTGATGTAATTGGTCGCGAAGTCACCCTGGAAAAGCCTGCCACCAAACTGGTCGGCACGCACAACCCCACCCTCAACGCGGCAGTTGTGCTTGGCGGTGGAGGCAAATATCTGGTCGGTTTCGGAAACAAATCAATGGGTCGGGGGCTCTACGAGCAGGTGATTGATGGCTATGACGACCTGCTGGAGATCGGTAAGGGCAGTAATATCAATATGGAAAGCGTAATCGCCAGCGGTGCTGATCTGGTCATCCTGCCCGAACGCCACCAGGATCTTGTGCCGCAATTCGAAGCCGTTAATATTCCGGTTTTGGTCATCCTCGACAGCACCGAAAGCTTTGAGACGGTAAAGCAGACCTTGAAACTGCTCGGCATGGCTGTTGGTGAGAACGAAAAAGCGGAGAAGATCAATGCTTTTATCGATAGTCAAATTAATAATGCCCAGACCCTGCTTAAAGACACGACCGAGAAACCCTCTGTCCTCTTCCTTGGCAGCAGCTCGGCTCTGTCTGTTGCCCCGGGTTCAATGATCCAAACCAGCCTGATTGAAGCCGGTGGCGGTGTTAACGCGGTCAGCGGCGTTGAAGGCGTCGGCGGCTTTGTGGATGTCAGTATTGAACAGATCATTGCCTGGAATCCAGACGTCATTTGGTTCCCTCAATATTCAGACTACACGGCTGAAGACCTCCTGAACGATCCCGCCTGGAGCAACATCAGCGCCATCCAGAACAAACGTGTCTACGAATTCCCATCAAAGCTCGAACCCTGGGATCAGCCAACTGCAGCAGTGGTTCTCGGTATTGACTGGGCGCTTTATAACTTGCACCCTGACTTGTACAGTTTTGAAGCGTTGATGAAAGATGTGGACGAGTTCTACACAATGGTTTATGATAAAACCTTCACGGCAGAGCAATTGGGAATCGAGTAAAGTAAAAGTTTGAAAACGAGCAGTACTCCTTTAAACAATAAGCATAGACAATGGCTCTGGCTGTTGTCTATGCTTTTGTTAATAGGGGTGTTTCTTTCGCTCAGTCTTGGGCGATACAGCAATGACCCGATCAAAGTCCTGAATGTTCTCCTTTCCAAATTAGGAATGAACGTTCCAGTGGACCCCGCCATGGTTGGCATCGTATTCAATGTCCGCCTGCCGCGAGTGCTGGCTTCGGTGATGATCGGCGCGATGCTTTCCCTCTCCGGAGCGGTCTACCAGAGCGTCTTTCGCAACCCACTGGTCTCACCAGATTTGCTGGGTGTCTCTTCCGGCGCAGCCGTGGGCGCATCAGCCGCCATACTGCTTGGGGCAGGCCTGGCAACCCGCCAAATATTTGCCTTTGCCGGTGGGATCCTGGCCGTCCTGGTAACCTCGTTGGTACCGCGTCTTCTGCGCAACCGCTCCAACATGATGCTGGTGCTCTCGGGTATCATCGTGGGCGGCTTTCTCAGCTCGGTGCTCGCGATCATGAAATTTGTGGCGGAAGAGCAAACCCAGTTAGCTTCGATAGTTTATTGGCAGCTGGGCAGCCTGGCATCCATCCTGGGGAATGAGCTGTTCGCAATACTGCCCGTATTCCTGGTCTGCTCCACTCTGCTGCTGCTACTCTCCTGGCGGATCAATATCCTCTCGTTTGGTGATCTTGAAGCCCGCACGTTGGGGGTGAACCTGCGCCAGGTGCGCACCATTGTGATCATCTGCGCCAGTCTGTTGACCGCCAGCGCCGTGTCCATCAGCGGTACGATTGGCTGGGTTGGACTGGTTATCCCCCACCTCAGCCGCCTCATAGCTGGCAGCGACAACACCCGTTCCATGCCTGTAACTCTTCTGATCGGAGCGATCTTCATGCTCATGATCGACACCCTCGCCCGTACGGTCTCAACCGTGGAAGTGCCCCTCTCGATTCTCACCGGGTTTGTTGGCGCACCCCTTTACGCTCTGCTCCTCTACAAACAAAGGACCCGACTGGAGTAAGCATGGGCGCTCTCTTGCAGGTCAAGGATCTTGGGTTTTCATACAATGGCAGCCGCCAGATTTTCAAAGACATCAGCTTTGAAGTGCAGCAGGGTGAGATCGTGTGTCTGCTTGGCCCCAACGGAATCGGAAAGACCACCCTGCTGAATTGCCTGGCAAGATTACGCGAGCCGTTGCAGGGCAGTGTGCTGCTCAACGGGGAAGACATGGCAGACCTGCCTGCCCGCGAGGTCGCGCGGATCATCGGCTATGTGCCCCAGACTCTGATTCCGTCCTTCGATTACACGGTGCTTGAATATGTTGTCACAGGCAACGCCCCCTGGCTGGGGACCTTCGAAAAACCCGGTCCGGAGCATTATCAGCGTGCAGAAGAAGCACTGCAGCAAATGGGCATCAGCCACCTGGCACAAAAACCTTACACGCGCATCAGCACCGGCGAACTGCAGCAAGTTTCGATCGCGCGTGCCATTGCCCAGAAGGCGCGCCTGATACTGATGGATGAACCCACAGCCCATCTGGACTATGGCAATCAGCTCAAAGTCTTGCGGCTTATCAAGGACCTGTCTGCCAAGGGATATGGCATTGTGCTCACCACCCACAACCCCGACCAGGTGCTGCTGTTAGACGCCAAAGCAGCAATCATCGACCATCAGTCGATTTTCCACTTTGGTTCATGGCAGGATATTCTGACAGAAGAGCTGCTTAGTGCCATGTATGGCGTGCCTCTGCGTTTGATTGAAGTGGAGGGGATCGACCGCATGGTCAGTATCGCCCCCAGTTTATAGGAGATTCTATGCTTATCGAAAAAGTATTCCAGGCTGCTGAACCGCTTTTGAAGGATCGTGTCGTAACGGATGCTGTTTTAGGTCTCTCACTCACAGCAATTGAGCTGGATGGAAAGGATATCGGTCTTTCGTATATCCTGCGCGACCGCCTGCCGTCTGGATGTTCCGCCTTCGGTTTCGCCCAGCATATTATCGGTCAGCCTGCCCTTGAAGTAGCCCGATTGGTGCTGGAGGGGAGAGATGACGCTCAGCGCGGAGTGGGAATGGCAGTCATCACAGCAGCAACGCGCGCGCTGGACCTGCCAGATGAACCTACAACTGCGACCCCATTTGGTCTGCAAGTGCGCCCGGCAGACAGGGTTGGCATGATCGGATTCATTCCGCCTGTAGCGGAACAGCTCGCAAATCTGAAAGCCCAGGTCTATATATTTGACAAGGGTCTGACCCTCAGTGGGGGAGAAGGCGCAGCAGAGGTGATGGAAATGTCACGGCAACCTGAGATCCTGCCGCTATGCGACTTGATGATCATCAGCGGTACCACCCTGATCAACGGCAGCATTGATCACCTGCTCGATCTTTGCCAGAAAGCGCGCGAAATAGTACTGGTGGGCTCGTCCACGCCTATGCTCACTGAAGCTTTCAGGGGTACCGGTGTCACCGCGCTGGCGGGCTCGTGGTGGGATGCTGCGTATAAAGCTGAAATGTTCAAGAAGCTATCGCTCTCCTGCGGGATCAGCCACCTTAAGAAAATGATGATCAAGAAACTGGTTAAGGTGGAAGAATAATGGCAGAAATGCCTCTGACTTCAGCCGATTACTATAAAAAAGCGGCTTCCTTCTGGAATTACCCCGAGGTGCCCTACGGCTCCGCCTTGCGCGAGATGATCCGCCCGACAGACGTCGTGGCAGATATCGGCTGCGGCATTGGCATCGTCAGCCGCTATCTCGCGGCAATCAGCCGTAAAGTCATTGCCATCGATAAGGATGAAAATGCGCTCAAAGTGCTGAATGAAGATCTGAACAGGTTGGGGCTGGAGAATATCGAGGTTGTTCATGCCCGCTGGCCAGCCATAAACACCGATGATTGGGATGTGGCAGTTGCTTTTTATCATCACCGCTTCGGCTTTACCAGCCTTGAAATTGAGACTCTCCTGCGCAAGACCCGCCGCTGCGGTATAGTGGTCAACCAAGGTAAGCGCCCTCGTGAAGGGTTCTATGAAGATTTTGGCCGGGAATTTGGCTTAACAGAACAGGATGGATCTTGTGTTGAAAGCTGCTATGTCCGCGGCAGATTGGAACAAGCTGGATTTATAGTCACATGTAATGAAATTTTCCATGACTTTGGACAGCCAGTGGACTCAAAAGCAGAAGCCGTTGCCTACGTGATGAAACAACTGCGCCTGGATGAACATCACCGCCAACGGCTTGAAGAGATTGTCCTGAATCATGTGGAATATGTGAACGGACAGATGGTGTTACCCATCAAACGTTACAACTGCATGCTGCAGTTCTATAAGTAGAAGACTCCCCTGAGAGGAGTCTTCTGTTTCCAGCAAAGTTATCCACCAAACGTGTTCTCAAAATTCATGTCGTAATCTGCTGAGTCACCTGCTTCATGCTCCAGCGATTCTTCCAGGTCATCAGCGGCTTTTGCTACATCCTTTTCCAGGTCTTCTACTGGAGTAGGTGGCTCCTCTTTCAATAGATCCTCGATGGATTTTCCTGTTCGTTTGGCGTATTCTTTCAGCTCCTTGATGGCACGTTGGATGCGTTCTTCTTCCAGCTTTTCTCCCAAATTTTGGGTGGTGCGTTTGAGACCTTCACCGGCATCGCTCAGCGCGTCTCTGACATTTTCTGCAGCTTTACCAAAAGATTCTTTATCGATGTATTCACTGACACTCTTACTCAAGCGTTTGATATCTTCACTAAAACCCTCGAGGATTGTCAGGATCTCTGCGCCAAACCTGGAGTTTGCGTCGGGCTCGGTTTTTTGCGCTTCTTCGGCTTTAGTCGGGCCAGTGTATTCCTGGTAGTCACCCGCAGGGTTAGCATCGAAACCTGCTGGATTTTCATGCGGAAATTGATTTTGGTCGGTCATTGGAATCTCCTTTCAAACATACTGATCATCCTAAATTTTACCTGCTACAAGCTCATATCACCAGTCAAATCAATGGACATCGCAAGAGGTGTTCACCCAATACAAATTACTTGTAAAAACAATCTTTTTTTGTACCAAATATGGGTTTTTATGTTAAGATTATTCCATCCGTTTCCAACTTAATTCTCCATGGAGGTCTTATGCGCCCTAAATCACTCAAGACTCTGTCCGCAATCCTGATAGTCCTTGTGCTATCGACTTTATCCTGTGAATTCTCGTTTGGCGGGGGAGGCAACCAGGACGACACCGCCACCCCGGATATCCAGCAGGTCACCTCTGCGCCAATTGACCCGGTTGTTCAGACCACTGAGGAGCCCACTGAAACCGCCATTGTTCCTCCTACTGCGGTTCCGCCCACCCCCATTCCACCCACAGACATTCCTCCTACTGCCGCTCCAACCGAGCAGCCAACTGAAACAAGTGAGCCTGTTGCAGAGTCGCAGCCCTATTACACTGAGGAGTTCGATTATGTGCCGGATAACTGGTATTTCGAGGTTCTTATGGGTAACGAAGAAAAGACGGATATCTCCGTTGGTGATGGCAAGCTGACTTTCACGATCGAAGACTACGACACCTATGCCTATGTTTTTTACGAGGATTACACCTATGCAGATGTCTACCTCGAAGCCACTGCAGCCAACAGGGGCAGCAACGACAACATGATCACGCTTGTGTGCCGCTACTCCGATACGGGTTTTTACGAAGTTAATATTGGCAATGACGGTCTCTATGACATCTATGCGTACATCGAAGCTATGGACACGGGTTATCGCCGTCTTTACAACGGGGGTTCCCTGAACATCAACACCGGCTTAAAAAGCAACACCTTTGCCATGAGCTGCGAAGGCAACGAGATCAAGCTCTATGTCAATGGCGTACTGGAGCGCACAGTCGAGGATAACACCTACAACCTACCTGAGGGCTTGATTGGAGTGGGCGTTTCCTCATTTGACAACATTCCTGTCATCATCGACTTTGATTACGTTTATATCGACGTTCCTTAAGCCCTTAAGCAGTCTGATTATCGTGTAACTTAAAGGAGACCAGTAACATGGTCTCCATTTCTCCTCTGATGGCACCCGCAGATCACCTGAAGGTTACTTGCCAGGTGTTCTCATCCTTGCTGATCGCGACCAGCAGATGGTTTTCACCATCACTCACCTTGAAGACTACCTTTTGCGGCTCAAGCTCCAGCGTATGCCAGCGAGCATGACTCAGCCAGGGGTTTTCCCGCCGGAAGGCCGCCATTTCCCGCATCACCTTCGCGCTGTTGCGCTCATCCTGTTCGTCCCAATCAATAGCCGCGCGGGCTTCGTCAAAACCAAGCGCGTCGTTGGAGTGGATCGATTGCCGCTGTGAGAGCTCCCGCTCGCTGCCGTAATACACAATTGGCGGACCTGGCATCAGGTAAAGCAGCCTCAATGCGGCTTCCTGGGCGGAAACGGATCCCTCCGCGGTGAAGAAAAAGCGGTTCATATCGTGATTGTCAATGAAAGCAGGGCGCGAAAACTCGCGTGGGTAGGCTGCCCAATAGTTTTCCAGGTATCCGGCAAGGTGGCTCAAAGACCAGATCCCGGTGGCAAAGGTTTCGCGGATCGCCTGGCAAGTCAGGAAGTCGAGCGTGCCGTGCATGCTTCCGGCAAAGCTAATCTGCTCATCTGCCGGCGCGACCACTTCGCCAAAGGTCCAGCAATCCGGATTGTCTTCCTGGCAGGCTTGCTGGAATTCCACCCAAAACTCCCTTGCAGGTCCATTGGCAAAATCCAGACGGTAGCCATCCGCCCCAAAGCGCAGCCAGTAGCGGGCAACCTCCAGCAAGTGCGCCCGCGCGGGGCTGCCTGGTTCCAGGTTGAGGCAGGGCATTTCCGGCACATCATAAAAACTTACATACTCCGGGAAGGTTTTCCATTTGAACCAGGCAATCGCGCTTTCCTCACCAGCCAGGGCTGATTGGAAACGTTCGTGTTGGTTGGAGCAATGGTTGGCAACAAAATCCAGCAAGACGCGCAGTCCTTTCGCGTGCGCTCTCTCCAGCAGTTCGCGC
This sequence comes from Anaerolineaceae bacterium, assembly GCA_011620505.1. GTDB lineage: Bacteria > Chloroflexota > Anaerolineae > Anaerolineales > Anaerolineaceae > Mesolinea. The sequence goes on along the minus strand of WOZA01000084.1, from coordinate 2,234 downwards.
AGGTCCGCTTCAGTGCCCAGGCGGGGTTCGATGCGGAAGTAGTCGCTGATGTCATACCCATGGTGGCTGGGGCTGCAGAAGATGGGTGAGAGCCAAATGGTATTGAAGCCCAGATCCGTGATATAGTCCAGTTTTTCGATCACACCGCGCAGAGTCCCCCCAAACGGTCTTGCCAGGTCTGTTGTCTGCAGCCACTGGCGGCCTTTGCCCGGGTTGAAGCGGTCTATAAATACCTGGTAGATCACCGCCTCCTCAGACCAGGCAGGCGGCTGGCTGCGGTGGGTGAGCCTCAGCCGGAACAGTGTTGCCCCTGCAACATCAGTTGCTTGACTGTCCGCAAAACACTTTTTCCTCCCCGGAAGTTCGGCGAATATCTGGTAGAGCAGCTCAGTCCCCTCCGCTAAAGCCGGAAAAACCAGTTGCCATTCCCGCAGCCAACCCCAGGTCAGGGTATCCCAGCGCCATTCCCCAGCTTCAAAGCTCTTTTCCTGCCAGCTTTTTCCCTCATCCAGGCTGTAGCGCAGCATCACTTTCTGAATTGCCAGATCGGAACTGCTGGTAGCCTTAATTTTGAAGGGCATGTCCGGTTTGGGCAGCCATGGAGAAACCTGATAGGCATGGTGGATGCCGCTGGTATGGGAAATATGGTATTTTGAGCCTTTTGCGGGTTGGTCAAGATCGCCAAAGAGATGGTCAGGATAAACGTGAGTTGCCAAGAATGACCTCGTATTGAGTTAGTAAAAAAATTCTAAGCTATTTAGACAAAAATTGAAAGCCAGACTGACTCCAACGTTCTATCCTTAGTTGCCAGGGATAAGTCTGGGCTGTTATGATTTTGTTATGAAAACGATGAAGTTACTTGCAATCGGACTTCTGTCTTTGATTGTGTTTGCTGCCTGTGCTGGCAATCCCAGCCCATCTCCGGTGGTACCCACCTCCGAAGATCCAACTCCTACCCTATCCAGCCCTGCAGCACCAACGCAACCTGAGATTACGGCATCCCCTGAGATGACATCTGTCCAAGTTCCCACCGCGGTAAGCGCGCCGCTCACTGGACCCCTGGTGGAAGTCGTGGCTTCGGGGTTGGACATTCCTTGGGAAATAGTTTTCCTGCCCGGGGGTGAATTGCTCGTCACCGAACGGTCCGGAAATTTGGTGTTGATCGGCAAGACAGCCACGCGCATCCAGGTGCCAAACGTCGAGCAGCGGGGGGAGGGTGGGCTGTTGGGTTTGGCGCTCGACCCTGATTACGCTGCGAATAACCGGATTTACCTCTATCTCACCTCGCTCGAGAATGGGCAGTTGGTCAACCGGGTGGAACGCTACGTCTTCAAAAATGGTACGCTTTCAGACCGGAAAGTGATCTTCGAAGGTATTCTTGGCGCCAGCAATCATGACGGAGGCCGCATCGAGTTCGGTCCGGACGGTTACCTCTACATAACCACCGGCGATGCTCAAAATTCTGATTCCGCGCAGGATATTACCTCATTGCAGGGTAAGATTCTGCGGATTACCAGCGAGGGTGAAATCCCTGAAGGCAATCCGTTCGCGTCTGCGGTTTGGTCCTATGGACATCGCAACCCCCAGGGTTTGGCATGGGATGCGGAAGGACGCTTGTGGTCCACTGAACACGGTCCAAGTGGTGCGGGTTCCGGCTATGACGAGCTCAACCTCATCACGCCTGGCGCTAACTATGGCTGGCCTGAAATTCAAGGCGAAGAGGAACGGGAGGGTATGGTTAGCCCGGTCATTCAATCGGGCGGCAGCGTCACCTGGGCTCCGGGAGATGTGGAGTACCTGGATGGGAAGCTCTATTTCACCGGGCTGCGCGGCTCCGCGCTCTATGTGGTCAGTCTTGACGGCGAAAGGATTGCCGGTTTCGACACCTTCTTTTCTGGGGATTACGGCCGGCTGCGGGCAGTCCGCCTTGGACCTGATGGCTATCTCTACATATCCACCAGCAACCGCGATGGTCGCGGCAATCCAGGCGCTGAGGATGACCTGATTTTGCGAGTCAACCCAAACTTGCTGACCAAACCTTAGCCAGACCTTTGCTTCTGCGTCATTAGTAAGGCAATTCGAACACTACAACTACACTCCAATTCGAGCTTGTGTCCAATTCGAGCCAATTCGAGCTTCGTAATGCCTCAATAGAAAATGTTACCGAAGAAGTAACGGGGGCTCACAGAAAAATGTTACCGAACGATTTTCCATAACCGTGCCACTTTCTGGTC
>WOZA01000144.1 GCA_011620505.1 Anaerolineaceae bacterium | reverse complement strand
TAACTTGCACACTTAGCTCACACAACGACACACGAAAGGAATTCCCATGTACCAGAAATTAATCCTTGTAGGCAATCTTGGCAGAGACCCGGAGATGCGCTATACCCCTGATGGCAAAGCAGTCACCAGTTTTTCCGTGGCGACCAGCCGCAAATATAACGATAAAGACGAGACCACCTGGTTCCGCGTTTCAGTTTGGGGAAAACAGGCTGAAAGCTGCAACCAATACCTGACAAAAGGCTCAAAGGTCCTGGTGGAAGGTCGCCTGCGCCCGGATGCCAACACTGGGGCACCCCAGGTTTTTCAAAAGAAAGACGGCAGTTGGGGCAGCAGCTATGAGGTTCACGCCGACACAGTTCGTTTCCTTTCCGCCCGCGGCGAAGCCAATCCTGAAGCGAGCGATACGGTCGACGACGACGATATTCCGTTCTAACCATGCCTGAGCCTCAAAAAATACCGTTTATTGTGCCGGATGATCTTGTACCGCGGTATATCAACACCGCTTATATCACCCATACTCCCCACGAGTTCATCCTGGACTTCGCTACGATGATGCCGGGATTGACGAGCCTGAAGCTCAACACCCGGCTGATCCTCTCGCCGCTGACGATGAAGCTCTTCCAACGCGCCATCAATGAAAATATTGCTCGCTACGAAGCGAATTTTGGTGAGATTCTTATCCCGCACGGGCATACCCTGGCGGATGAGCTTTTCCGCGACAAGGGCGGTCAGAATCCACCGGATGAAACAAAATGACCGACCAACTCGATTTGATTTGTGAACAGGTACGACGCGAGTTTGACCTGAAAACAGCTATACGTGATGAAGCCCTCAAACAGGCGCGTGAACTGACGCGCCATGCTTCCCTGGCAATCCGGGCTATCCACCGCGAGGAGCAGGATGAGGCACAGTCCGAAATCGACCAGGCACGTAAATTAGCGCATGCTCTGACCAACACGCTCCGAACCAAGCACCCCGACCTGTTTTTTGCGGGTTACACGCAGGATGCCATCAAGGAGTACTGTGAAGCCTGCCTGACGGTGGCGATGATCAAAGGCGAGGCTTTGCCCACTCCGCAGGAGTTGGGCGCAGAGCCGCCCGCCTATTTGAACGGCCTCACCGAAACCCTTGGCGAACTGCGCCGGCGCTGCCTGGATCTGCTTCGCCCCGGCTACAGCGCTGAGGTCGAACGGCTGCTGGCATTGATGGATGACGTCTTCACTCAACTGGTCACGATGGACTATCCTGATGCCATCACCGACGGACTGCGCCGCCGTACCGATCTGGCGCGCGGCATCATCGAACGCACCCGGGCAGACATCACTGTCTCTTTCCGGCAAAATGAACTCGAGATCAAGCTGGACCGCCTTTCGGAACTGCTGGAGGGCAAGCAAGCCTGATGCGCAAGGTGCGCGCTTCGGAATTGGGAAGTTTCAACTACTGCCAGCGTGCCTGGTGGTACCAGCAGCAAAACATGCCCTCCGAAAACCAGGGAGCTATGGAAGCAGGCAGCCATGAGCACAGAGAACATAACCGCGGGGTAAAACTCGCGGTTTTGTATCGGTGGCTGGCGCTGGCAGTGTTGGTTGTAGCGGTTGTTTTGACGATCTGGATCCTGAGATGAGCGATTTGTGGTGGCTGGTTCTGCTCCTGTTCGGGTTGGCAATTGCTTTGCTGCTGCTCAGTATGCGCGAGCGCCGGAAAAGCAGACTGCCCCAGGCGCAGGTGGTATATGCAGATACTGACCTCTGGCAGCGGGTTCCGGAGACCTTGGTAAATCACCAACTTGGCCTGGTGGGTAAACCGGATTATGTGACGAAAACCAGGCAGGGTAGCCTGATCCCCGTGGAAGTTAAGACTGGTCACACTCCAGATGCTCCGTACGATTCCCACAAGCTTCAGTTAATGGCATATGGGCTGCTCATCCGAAGCAACTACGCCCAAACCCCTGCATATGGTCTGCTGCATTACCCCGAAAAGGATTTTCGGGTGGAATTTACCCCCGACCTGGAAGCTCAGCTGACGGAAACGCTTGAAGAAATGCGACAGATAGAAAGTAAAATGGTTGTTCCAGCGCGTTCCCATAACAGCAGTGCCCGCTGCCGTAGTTGCGGATACCGTGGGATCTGTGATCAGAAGATAATCTGAGTGCTCTTCGGTCAGGCAAGACGTGGGTTACTCTTTCAATCTACAATGAAATTGAAAGCGAGGTTTGATGAAAAAAGTACTCTTTTACGCCATGACGGGTGAAAAGATGTGCTTCCAGCACGTACTGATGAATGCCCTGGATTTGCACAATGCTGGATTTGAGGTGAAGATCATTTTTGAGGGCGCTTCCGTGAAACTGCCCTCCGTATTAAATGAAGAGAACGATCCCCTTTTTGGCAAAGCACTTGAAGCAGGGCTGATCGCAGGAATTTGTTTTGCCTGTTCGAAGGTTATGGGCGTGTTCGAGGTGAACCACGCTTTGGGGCTGCCCATGCTGGATGACATGTACGGGCATGCCGGCATGAAGCCATACCTGGCGGACGGTTATGAAGTTGTGAGCATCTAAGTTACTTAGGGCAATGATTGACAATCACCCCGCCGTCGATTATCCTTAAGCCGCGTCTGGGCGGGACCGGCGCGGCGGAGCCCTGCGAACCCCGTCAGGTCCGAGAGGAAGCAGCGGTAAGGAGGTATCTTCGGGTGTTGCCGTTATCCTGCCCAGGCGCTTTACAACTATGGATCAAAACATACACCCCACCACCCCACCCGTCTGTTCCTATGAAGGTTCAGACTACCAGGATTCCTTTTGGGAAACCGGCGCCCGCCGTTATGAAGACGCTGTGGAAGCCGTCGCGCTGCAGCGCCTGCTCAACCAACCGGGAAAGTTGATGCTGGAGCTCGGAGCGGGGGCTGGTCGCAACACTCCGCGGTATGCCGACTGGCAGCGGGTGGTGCTGCTGGACTATTCGCGATCCCAACTTGTTCAAGCCCGGGAGCGCCTTGGCGACAGCCAGCGCTACGTTTATGTGGCAGCAGATATTTATAAATTGCCTTTTGTGGCAGGTCTATTTGACGGCGCCACGATGATCCGCACCCTGCACCACATGGCAGATCCCAAACTTGCGCTGGAAAATGTGCGCGGTGTGCTGGCAGAGAATGCCGTTTTCATTCTGGAGTTCGCGAATAAACGCAACCTCAAGGCAATCGCGCGTTGGCTGGCGGGAAGACAAAAGTGGAACCCTTTCGACCATGAACAGGTCGAATTCGTGGAGCTCAATTTTAATTTTCACCCCAAAGAGGTTCGCAGGCTGCTGAAAGAAAGCGGCTTCACGCTGCAAAAACAGCTGGCAGTCTCGTTCTTCCGGGCGAATTGGTTCAAGAGCCATATTCCTCATGACCGACTGGTCACAATGGATAGCGCGCTTCAGTCCACCGGCGCCTGGGCTCAGTTCACACCCAGCATTTTCTCGCGCACCATTGCCAGCGGTAATTCTCCAATGCCCGCTAAAAATGACTTCTTCCGCTGCCCAATCTGCGATCACGCCCTGCCAGAAGCTGGTTCCAGCCAGATTTGCCCTGGCTGTGGGCATACCTGGGAATATCGCGATGGGATCTATGAGTTCCGCATCCAGCCCGAGAGTTAAAT
>WOZA01000026.1:15786-18065 GCA_011620505.1 Anaerolineaceae bacterium | reverse complement strand
TTCCCCTAAGAGTCAGTTTTTCCATCCCGGACTCATGAATATGCTATACTTTATCCATGAAATCAGCGGCTGGTTCTCTTTGCTGTGCATTTAAGAAAACCCGTTTTCAAGGAAGGGTCTAAGGCGAAACCATGCTCTCCACCCTTACTCTCAATGACCAGCTTGCCCTTGCCCTCGGTCTTGCAGGGCTGCTCTTCCTGCTGATCAACCTTTTGCTCCTCAAAAGAAATCAGCCAAAACACATCCCCGAACCCGCCAAAGAAGCTGTCGAAAATCTGCTGCATGTCTCTTCCGAGCAGGGTAAGCGACTGGTGGTTGGCTTAGGGCAGAATCTCACCAACGCCAGCTTTGACCTTTCTGGTGCCTCTGGTTTGAGCCTGCAGCGGGCTTTGCTGAAACGCTCGCTCTTTAATGACCACCCGCTTCAATCCTTCAGCGGTGATGGCGTTTTGGCATGCCTGAGCCGCATGGTGGTGCATGGGGCTTACCGCGGCGCGCTGGCAAGCGAGCTCTTTGATGGTTCTCTCAGCCAGTTGAGCGGAACCAGCCCCCTGGCCTACACAGCCAGCCTGGCCAATTATATTCCTGACACTTCCAATGCCGGCTTGCTGCTGGCAGGGCAGATGAGCCCGGTCATTCTCCTGGCGCTAGACCAGGCTGATCGTCATTCGCTTCCTGCGATCAGTGCCTTTTCTTCGCTAAGCGGCCAGGCGGCAGGCTTTTTTGGGAGTTCAGTCAACCTGATGGGTGAGGATGTCTTCAATGCCGAAGGCAAACTGGCTCAGCGCAAGGCATCGCTGGCCAGCCTGAGCGCTCAGGACTGGCTGCGCATCGCCATCAGCATTGGATTGCTGCTGGGCGCGATCCTGAAGATGGGGGGCGTGCTGCCTTGAAACGCCCACTTCCGCTGATTGTTGGTGTATTGAGCGGCCTGGTCGTGTTGGCTGCCATGTTCTTCGTCCCCCAGGGTGGAAGCATCCTCGCAACAGTTCTGAATTGGGTGATTATCGTTGCGGGAGTGGCGCTTTTGGTGGCGATTGCCAGCCTGGTGCTTACTCACCTGCGTTTCATCGCTAAAGGCAAAAAGGGATTTCTTCTCAGCCTGGTCCTTGTGATCAGCTTTCTTGCTACGCTGATATTTGGTTTACTGCGGGGAGTGGATGACCCGGTCTTCCTTGAGTGGGTTGGCGCGGTTATCCGCCCAATCGAGACCGCGTTACTGGGGCTGGTAGCCTTGGTAATGATGAGTGCGGCACTGAAGATCTTCCGCGAGAGAGGTTGGTCGGCACTGACAGTTTCTTTTGGCGTCAGCGCGATTATCTTCTTGATTCTGGGGCTTGGCTTCCTGCAAAACCTCAATTTTCCTGCGCTGAACGAGGTCATTACCTTCGTGGAAGGGCTGCCGATGATCGGCGCGCGCGGTTTACTGATCGGGATCGGCATTGGGCTGCTGATGATGGCATTCAGAGTGTTGTTTGGCATGGAAGGGTCCGGAAATGACTGAAGATCATTCTGAGCTCAACCTGTGCCCTAACTGCGGCAAGGAAAACCTGCCTATGGCAACACGCTGTGTGTACTGCGGATCGGAAATGGAATCCCTGTTCACGATATCCGGCCAGCCGCAAATGCCTGACGAGGAGGCGGAAGACTCTTTGCCCGACATCATTGAGGAGATCCGCAATGATCCGGCCCTGCAAATCCCCGCTGAGGAACACCTAAACCCTGAATTCCAGCCAGCTGATCAAGCCAATGAACCAACACTTCCCGGGGATCAGTTACCCGACTGGTTAGCCAAGGTGCGGGAACGTGCCCAGGAAGAAGAAGATGCCATTGGCGGTTTGGCGAGTGGCACCATGGCCATGGATGCGGCTCGCAGTGAGGAAGGCTCTGCTGGCGTGGAAGGGGAATTCAACGCCTGGATCAACCGCATCCGCGAGAAAAACCAGCAGGAAAGCAGTGTCCGGGCACGTCAGCTTCCAGGCGAATCCGAAGAACCTGACCAGGTGCCGGAATGGCTTCAGCGCATCCGTGCCCTGCAGCCCCACCCCGAAGAAGAAACCACGCACGAATTGAAAACCAGCTCCAACTACGCGGATGAGCTGCCGCGCGAGTGGACAGACGAAGCTTTGGACGAGCTGCGCCGGCAAGATTTGGCAGAAGACCACGAGCAGGAAACGCAGCCTCTTCCCGCTGCTGGCACTTATGCTGAAGGTGAAAAACTTCCTGCCGAAGCTCAAGCGGAAGAACTGAGCGAGAGAGCTCAGGAAGAGCCTGAGCCA
>WOZA01000026.1:0-15686 GCA_011620505.1 Anaerolineaceae bacterium | reverse complement strand
CCGGGGGATAGCACTGCTGTGCCCCCGGATCTGCTGCTTCTGCGCGACCAGCAGGATCGCGCCAGTTTGCTGGCATCTCTGATCGAGCAGGAAGGGCGCGTCACGGCCGGCAAGCAGCCGTCCCGAAAGCCTTCCGGCAGGGCAGGGCGCCTGGCAGTGGCTTTGCTGCTGCTCATTGGGCTGATCGTCTCGATCCTCATCGGCCCTGCCGCCATACCGCCTGAGACACCCAAAAGCATTCCGGCAATTGCATTGAGCGACCAAATTCAAGCACTGGCTGAAAACGACCAGGTGCTTATCGTACTGGATTACCAGGCAGCGACCAGCCGTGAGCTTGAAGCATTGGCAGCTCCACTGCTTGAGCAACTGCATACCCGGGGTGCGGAGCTTGCCATCCTGACCACCCAGCCATCCGGTCTCTTCCTGGCGCAAACACTGCTCGCGCAGGCTGGTCTGCCAGAGGACACGCAGGTGGATTATCTACCTGGCAGCTACCTGAGCCTGATAAGTCAGGCGGTAAACCCTGGGATTTCGACCACCGGCGGCAACCCTGTGAAAGACTTGCGTTCTTTCAAACTGGTTCTGTTGGTGAGCGACTCCTCCGATAGCATCCGCGGCTGGTTGGAGCAGATTGCTCCCTGGATTGGCACCTTGAACTTTGCTGCTGTCACGACCCAGATGGAAGCCCCGGTTCTTTCACCTTACTTCGACTCTGGTCAGCTTGTTGGTTACGCTGCGGGCATTGCTGATGGAAACATCGGCGTGCAGAGCACGTTCAACTACCGCGCCTATCGGGTTGGTCTGCTGCTGATGTTGGTGATGCTGCTGCTGGGGATGATCTCCAAAGGCGAGGCAGATGCCATTCGAAGAGAAGAGGAGCGATCCGAATGAGCCCTTCTGAATTGATTACTCTGATCATTGGCATCGCCCTGACGGTGATGATCTTCAGCTACATCCTCGGAGACCGCCTTTTCTTTGGCATCGCCACCCACCTTCTGATCGGAGTGAGTGCTGGCTTCCTGGCGCTGGTGGTGATCCAGAAGATTATTTTGCCTTACCTGATCACGCCTTTGACCTATGAAACTGGTACAGGTTTTTTCCTCGCGCTGGTTCCCTTGACACTTTCGATCTTACTGGTCCTGATGCTTTTCCGAAGCGGGACCCAGGCTGGCTCAATCCCGCTGGCATTTTTGGGAGGCGCATTGGCAGCGCTTGCGATCATTGGAGTCACGCGTGGCACGCTTGCCCCGCAGATCCTGAGCACAATCGGCCGCTTTGCGCCCGAACAACTGATGCATGAGACAGAACCTCAGTGGTCAGCGATCCTTGAAGCGTTGATGATCCTGCTCGGTGTTATCGCGGTTCTGTTCGTTTTCCACCATCAAGGGCAGTCTAAAGCTGGCGATGTGGTCAAACCCGTCTTCCTGGAAGGAATTGGAAGCATTGGTCAGATTTTCATCGGGCTCACCTTCGGCGCCCTGTTCGTTGGGCTTTTCAGTTCTGCCCTGATTGCACTCATCAGTAGCCTCTCAGAGATCATTGATTTCATTACCCTGTGGTTTTAGAGGTTAACGTGCCAAAGACCTATCTCAGCCTCGACATCGGAAAAAGCCAGACACAAGCCAGGCTCTTCGCACAGCGGAATGGCACCTGGGCTTTGCAGGGTTCCTTCAGCGTTCCGACAGTGATTGAAGGCGATGGTACTGAGTTTCGCAGGAGCATCCAAACGCTTCTAAGCCAGATCGAGCACTCCCACGAGGTCCGTCTCCTCGACGACCGCGGGCAGATCACAAATATCCGCCGCCTGGAAGGCGCACCTGCGTTTATCGGGCTGACGCTTTCAGCTGGTAAACCTATTCGCACTGCTGTGATTGGGCTTTCAGAAGCCTACTCCATCGCGCCCTTGCGCCGTCTGGTTAGTTTGTTCAATTCCGAGGTGGTGTTGGAAGTCAATCTCCAGGATAACCTTAACGCGACTGCCCAACTTGAACGACTTCTCACGAGCGATGTTGAGTTATATGTCATTGGCGGGGGCGCAAACGGCGGGGCACAAAAAGCACTTAAGGCGGCAATTGAAAACCTGCGCCTGGTTTACCACCTCATCCCCCGGGCAGTTCGACCGCAAATCGTCTATTGCGGCAACCAGGCACTGGCTGAATACGCCCAAAGTGAGATTGAAGCCGGAATCGACATGCACCTGGCGAGCAATATCCAGACCAATCCCGGTGAGGAAGACTCAACGCTAGTCTGGAAGGCCATGCTGAAGGCTTTTGAACGGCTACGGCTTCAGCAGATCGCCGGGTTGGCGGAGGTTGTCAGCGATCTGCATACCCGTGTGATCCCAGGTGATTTTTCAGCTGGCAGAATGGTTCGCTTTTTGGAGCAAAGCAGTGAAAATGGCAAAGGCGTGTTGATGCTGCGCGTTGAAACGGACAGCGTAAGTGTGATTGCAGCGCGAGATCAAAAACTCTCCGGCATCAGCCATCGTCTTCAAGTAAATGACTCGGTTTTAGAGACAGCCAGAGGGCTCTCCAGCCAGCTGACAGACTCAAACAGCTTCGCGACGTACATTTATAACCGCGCGCTTTTCCCGGATTACACACCCGCCACCCTGGAGGATCTGAGCATCGAACAGGCCTGGGCGCGCGTCCGCATCCGGGAGGCGCTGAGTGCACTCCAAAAATTGGATCCAGACTTCGGGTACAACCCCAGCCTGGGTTTGATGCGTGCTTACGAACCGATCATCCTCTCGGGGTCTGAGATGCAGCGGGCATTACCGCACCAGGGCTTGATGATCGCGCTGGACAGCATCTTGCCGCATGGGATAACAACAATTTTGCAGGATGAACAGCAACTTTTAACCGCCCTGGGCAGCCTCGCACCTATGGAACCTTTGCTGCCGGTACAGGTGATGGATGAGGAAGTTTTTACCAATCTGGCGACCGTGGTCACGGTGGATACACCGGCTTCCGAAGGGCAGAAGGTACTCCAGATTGAAGTGAATGAAGGCGAACAGATGCCGCGGCTTTACCATAAAATCCAGATGGGCGATCTTAAACGCATAGAAACCCTGGCAAATAGCAAAACCGAACTCTACCTTGCCCCTGAGGACGAGAGCGATGTTGGCATGGGGATACCCGGGCTTGGCGGCTGGGTTGGCGTGATGGATTCAAAGGTCGGGGTTGTGATTGACGCGCGCGGAAGACCGCTGAACTTGCCAGTTGATGAAATTGCGCGTGCGGAAGCCCTGCGCAACTGGCTTTGGGAGCTGGGAGGATAAACATGCGCAAAGTAGTTATCCGATCCGGTCAGCCAGTCTACAAGCAAGTCCGCCTGCCACAACCGGGCACTGTTCTGGTGCGCACCGGGCAGGAAGTGAAAGTGGGCGATGTGCTGGCTGAAGCTGTCATTCCCAAAGAATTCCAGGTGTTTGATATCGTCAATAACCTCGGAATCCACCCAAGCCAATTGGACCAGCATCTCAAACGACTCAATGGCGAGGTGGTTCGAAAAGGCGATGTGATTGCTCAAAAGCCAGGGCTGATCACCCGCATTTTCAGAGCTTCCCAGGATGGTCGGATTGTCTCGATGCGTGAAGGGCGAGTGACCCTGGCAATGGGAGAACAGAAACTGCAGGTGATGGCACCGATTGCGGGTACAGTGGTGGAACTGATTCCGGGCTTTGGCGCGGTGATCGGTTTGACTAGCAGCCTTATTCAGGGGGTTTGGAGTAACGGTCTGAACGCCAGCGGCAGTTTTACCCGCTTGGAATTTGACTTTACGGACCCCCAGCAACGGGGCTTCCTGCCTGATATGAAAGATAAAATCGTTTTTTCGGAAGCCATTATTACCCCTGAGCGATTCCGCTTGCTGCTGGCAAAAAGACCTGCCGGGATTATCCTGCCTTCTCTGGTACCGGGATTAGTCAAAGAGGCTCTCAATAGCCCCACCGCTGTGATGAGCCTGAACGGTTTTGGAGATCAGGAAGCTGACTCTGTCAGCCTTGGTTTGCTGGAAAAGATGCAGGATCAGGAAGTATTTTTACTTTCTGATGGTGCTGGTCAGTTAGCTGAATTGGTTCTTCCGGGTGAGGGTGGGCAAAGTTCAGCGCTTTTTGATGAGGAAGTTACGCTGGGGGTGGGCAGCCTGGTGAGACTGCTGGGTGAGCCCTACCTCGGGAGCACAGGGCGGGTCGTGGAGCTGCCTGAAAAGGCGGAGCGTTTTGCGAGCGGTCTGACGGCTAAAGTCGCCGTCGTGGAACGCCAGGACGGCACTCTCATTCGCGTCCCAGTCACAAATCTGCTGCTTTTGGATGTCGCAGCCTAAGGATTGATTATCTCAAGATAGCGGGTGGAAATCCAGCCTATTCCGCCGTCTGGCGCTACCACCTGATCCCAAGTTATCCCTTGATTTTTTTCCTGGACTCCGGTGAGCCAAACGAGCTCATCGAAGTTTACATACGTCAGGATGTAGGATGAAGTGGACGGACCTTCGCGGATGACCAAACCGTTCGGGGCTGTCACACGCGCTGAAGTGTACGTAGGGACGGTTGCAGTCGGTTCCGGGCTCGGAGTGAGTTCCGGGGTGGGGCTGAGGACGCTCGTGGCTGTGGCAGTCGGAGGGGGCGTTGTCGGAGTTGGAGGCACTGGTGTGGCAGTTTGAACAATGACTACGGCAGGTTCTGGCGCCTGGGCTTGAATGAAAACCTGTTCACGTTGGATGATCTCGATCACACTAACCGTTGCCAGGGCAAATATCAAAACGGCAACGAAAGTCCCCAACGATTTACGTGGCGGGAATCCCAACACCCAGGTCGTCAGGAACATGACCAACAGCGCCAGCCCGAGCCTGGACAGGCCAACCATGATCAATGGCAAACTATTGGCAGCAAAATCCGCTGAAGCAGATTGCCCTGCCGCCATAAACGGCATCAACACCAGGTATCCAATCAGAATGGACGAGAGCCTCGCAAGCGCTTCGTGATACGTGAACCAGTAGGCAGTCAACGCGGAGGTAACCACCAGGATGACCCAAAACAAACCGCCTTCAATTATTCCCGAGAAGTCCACTCCGAACAAAAAGCGATCAGCGTTAATAGGAACCACATCCCGAACTATCCAGCCCGCCAGGAAAAACCCTACTAACGTGATCACCAAACCTAGCAGCGCGTACCCGAAATGCCTGGCTGAAGGCAGGGCACCGGCGTAAACCAGGCTCAGTAATGGTTTTGCCGTCGGAATAGCGATAATGCCAGCCAGAAGCACCAGGTTCGATCCAACCAGATTCCCAATAACCAGGAGCAGCAAACAAATCAGAAGCTGCAAATAGTCCTGCATTTGGGGCAGCGCATGGCGCGCGATGTCGCGCAGGAGCTCATTCTTATCGCGGGTGCTGGCGGTTTCGATGTACTTGCGCAGCGAACGCCTTTGCCTGGGCGGAAGAGAATGGAGCCCATCTGGTTTGGTTTCGGTAGTAGGTATGCTCATAGTGCTATCCGGTTTGTATGAAGTAACAGCGGTCGTACTCCTGTTACAGTTGCACTATCCGTGCCGGCGCAGTTGCTCAGGCTACTTCAGAGGACCCAACTTTCCTGGCTGCTTGGAGCAAGAATAGCCACTTTTTACGGATGCGTTAGACAGCTAATTTTCTCATCGCAGCCTTAAGGTAGAATAGGGGCATGTTCAATAAGCGAATTCACCTCCCATTGATTTTGCTCGTTCTTGTTCTCTTGCTTTCTGCCTGCAACAACCAGCCTCAGCTTACTATGACCGTGGCAGTAACCCAACCTCCGACTGTTGAAGTCCCAACCTTCACCGAGCCGACAATTATCCCGACAGCCACCCCCGCGGTACTACTGGATGCGGATGTGGTCCTATGGGCACCGGAAAGCGTAGATCCTGCCCTTGCTGAGCAGCTTGAAAAAGAACTGAGTGCTTACGCGGATACCAATGGAAATACCTTTGCCCTCACTACTTCTCTAAGCACAGCCCAACTAAGCCCGAACGTACGGGTGGTTGTGAGCCTGGCCTCACCAAGCGAGGTTGAATCGCTGGCTTCGGTACTGCCGCAGGTGCAATTCCTGGTGGTGAATGCTCCGGACCTCGTTCCCACTGAGAACATAAGTGTGGTTATCACGGCTGAATCCAGCCGTGATCAGCTGAGTTTCCTGGCGGGATACACCCTGGCTCTCGGTACCCCGGATTTCCGCGTGGGCGTGTTGAGCCAGGCTGGTACGCCAGAAGGGCAAACCACCCGCGACGCGTTTGTCACCGGTGCCCGTTTCCACTGCGGACTTTGCAACGCCCGCTTTGCGCCCGTGGAATACTATCCTTTCACTGCTGAGGTCAGCGACCCAGCTAACCCTGCCGACTGGCAGGCTGCCGCGGATGCGCTGTTGGCAAAATCCGTGACCAGCATCTTTGTTCAGCCAGAATTAAGCACTCCTGAGCTCATTGCCTATCTGAACAGCAAAAACATTACCCTGATCGGGATCGAGGGTCAGCCCAATCTTGAAAGCATCCAGAAACTCCTCGGCGTGCTCAGCAGTGGGATCGACCTTGAGCCGGCTTTAGGGCGGCTGCTGCTCGGAGAATCCGTTGGGGTGGTCAAAGCAGGCATCGAGTTGAAACAGGTCAACCGCGATTTGTTCTCCGACGGACGGGTGATCCTTTTTGAACGCATCAAGCAGGATTTGCTGGACGGTTACATCAAAACCCTACCCTGATCACCAGCCTGGAGCGGCTCGACTGGCAGCCTGCCCAGATGCATTCTCTGAAGCACCAGATAGGGGACAACGGCGTTTTGATCCGCACCCTGTGTTTGAGCGGGCATCGCACGTATCCACTGGGTTCTTACAGCACAACTATCCGTGAAAGATTGCTTGAGATCATGCGCAAGGCGGTGGGTCTTACGGCAGAATTGGGAATCGCGATCATCCAATTGGCGGAATATGACCTCTACTATGAGCCTGGAGATGCAGAAACCCAGGCCTGGTTTGCGGAGAATCTCGCGGTCTCAACCGGGATGGCTGCCAGGGCTGGCATCTTACCCGCCTTTGAAATGAAGGAAACAGCCTTCATGAATACTGTCTGCAAGGCGATGGCTTACGTGAACCTGGTTGGTTTGGCTTCCCTGGGGGAGTCTATCCGGATATCGGCAACCTGAATACCGCTGCGGTGCTGTATGGCTCGGACATTCTAGTTGATCTTGAACTCGGAAGGGGTCACGCCTAGATTGCCCACCTGAAAGAAACCATTCCGGGAGTATCCCGAAACATTATTTTTGGCACCGGGCATACCCAGTTCCAGGAGTGTAGTATCCAGGTGCTCTGATGCATGGGATTTCGCATGTTTACCGGAAAATTCTGGTATGATAGTAAGCCTGAGGTTGAATCCAGTCTCATCAACTCCTCTGAATTTTTACGAAATCAAATCGAATTGGCTGTTGCCAGCTTCGCATAATAACAAAAAGGGAGATCAACAATGTATTCCAAACAAACCATTTTAAAGAACCTGACAGGTCTGCATGCTCGCCCAGCTTCGGAATTCGTCGCCTGTGCCAAATCTTTTGAGTCGAAGGTGACTGTAAGAAGGCTCGACGTCGACGGTGCCCCCGAAGCCAACGCTAAATCCATCATCAAGATCCTTGCACAGGGTCTTTCGGTGAATACGCCCATCGAGATCAGCGCTGATGGCCCGGATGAGCATGCAGCGGTGGAAAAATTGGTGGAGTTGATCGATTCGAAGTTTGGCGAAGACTAAAAGCAACGCGTTAGTCAACAAAAAGGAGCGCAGATGAGAATTCTAAAGGGTAATCCAGTTTCCAGGGGAATTGCCCTGGCAAAAGGTTATATTTACAGGGCTTTTAAAGCCGATGTCCACGAGTCATATTTTGAACCCGGACAAGAAGCTGTGAAGTATAAGCAATTCACTGACGCTGTCGCCGCGGCTGAAGCAGAGTTGAATGCAATCGTAACATCGCTATCTGCGGAGTCTCCCGAAAAAGCCAAAATTTTCACCGCGCATATTGAAATCCTGAACGATGAAGAAGTGGCTGAAGGAGTAAAGGATATGATTTTTTCAAGCCGGGCGATGCCAGACTATGCCGTCGATATGGTCTTTAGTGAGTTTGCCCTTCTCCTTGAAAAAGCCAAAGATCCGCTGATTGCAGCACGCTCTGCTGACTTGCGCGATGTGCGCAACCGGGTTCTGCGCATCCTGAAGGGTGAAAAAGAGCAAAATCTGGCCAATTTGCGTGAAAAAGTGGTGGTTGTGGCGCACGACTTGCTTCCAAGTGACACGGCCACGCTCGATCGGGCACATGTGATGGGCATTATCACGGAAGTGGGCGGAGCCACCTCGCATACCGCTATTCTTGCCCAAAGCTATAAGATCCCCGCAGTGCTTGGTGTGCCGGAAGCAACTGAAATCGTGCATAACGGGGATATGGTCATTCTGGACGCACTCAAAGGGCAGGTTTTGCTGGAACCTGACCGTGCGACGATAGCAGAGTATGAAGCCAAGTTGGAAGAATTCCTCAAGAGTGAGAAACAGTCTGCAGAATTTCTGAATCGCATACCGCTGGTTGCCAGCGGCGAACGTTTCAGTGTTGGTCTGAACATAGGTACGACCGAACCCGACGAGGGTTTTAAGTACGTGGATTTTGTTGGGCTTTTCCGTACTGAAATTGTTTACATGGAAAGCGAGCACATGCCCACGGAAGATGAGCAGTTTGCCGCCTATAGGAAAGTCCTTGCCAACGCGATGGGCAACCCCGTAACTCTGCGAACACTCGATATCGGCGGCGACAAAACTTTGCGCTATCTGGCTCTTCCGAAAGAAGATAATCCCTTCCTGGGTAACCGCGCGCTGCGGCTTTGCCTGGATATGCCCGAAATGTTCAAAACACAGCTGCGCGCAGCACTGCGGGCATCCGCTTTTGGTCCCATGCAGATCATGTTCCCGATGGTAGGCACAATGGATGACATTCGAGCTGGCAATGCGGCAGTCGAGGAAGCAAAGGCAGAATTGCGGGCTGAAGGCATTCCCTTCGACGAGAAAATAAATATCGGAATTATGATCGAGATCCCATCGATTGCGATGATTGCAGACATGGCTGCAAAGGAAACCGATTTTGCCAGCGTAGGGACGAATGATCTGACCCAATACTTGCACGCGGTCGACCGCATGAATCCAAAGCTTACCAACTACTACCAGAGCTCTTCTCCAGCCATGTTCCGCATCCTCGGCAGGATTTTCAAGGAGTATAACGAGGCTGGAAAACCGATCTCTGTATGTGGTGAACTGGCGGGCGATCCGCTGGCAGCTATCGTTCTGTTTGGGCTTGGTCTGCGCAAGTTCAGCATGAACGCTTCCAACATTGCTCATGTCAAGCGCACGCTCTCGCTCTTTACGCTTGCTGAGACGGAGCAGATTGCGAAAAAAGTGATCAACATGGAAACCCAAGCTGACGTGGAAGCCTACCTCAAAACAGAAGTGGCTAAACGCGAGCAGAAACCAATTGCGATTACGACGAAGTAAGATCCCCTGCGCCTGCCCAAAAGTGGGCAGGCGTATTTCATTTAGGCCTTAAGGCAGTCAAACTCGTGGAATGAGTGAGGCAAAATACCACCCGCATAACGGGTGGTTGTGATTCCATTGGTGAAAGCAGGTGTCGGAGAATTTCAGTCTCTTTCACCTGTTTCCACGTAATGGGTCAGCTCGCCGATGCTGAGATCTTTGACGCCCAGCTTTTCTATGGTCCTTCCCTTGCGCCAATAATCAGTATTATGCAGGATACATCCCAGTCTGATGATGCTTTCGATGCAGTTGACCGAGACGCCGTAGCGCTCGCCAAACGAGGCGATCGGTACCAGGCTCATGGGCACCTCTTCAAAGATATAGCGGTGGTTAAGTGTGGGAGGTGCCTTGATGCCGTAATATCCGGTCTGGTTATGCATGGCTTCATACAGGTTTTCTCCAGTCGCGTTGTATGCCAGCTCGAGCCATTCCATCCCCGTGCGTGCCCGTAAACCCAATGCCGATGCTACTGTGACCCTCTCCCGGTCGATTACCTCGAGCACCTTTGCAACCGAGGGCGTGACGCCGTCCACGTAAAATTCAAAATTGCCGTGAGTGGCTTCGATCCAACCTGAGTTCAGCATGGCAAGCGCGGGGTGGAAGACCGCTCCCATATTGTTTAAGCCGGTCATCAAAACATTTCCACCATTTATAAACTGCGGGAAGGCGGTGTGAATGGCTTCCAGCACCTCTTTCGTGCGGTTTGCGGGCAGCGCGGCCAGGGGTACAGATTCCTTGATGCGGAAAATGCGCGCGAGGCTGGGTCCCTCTGACCTGCTGGCAAAAATGAAAGTCTCCGCCTCAGAGATGATGGGTTTGGTAGCGCAGCCATTTTGCCGAAGCGTCTCCGCGAATTCCAAAGCACCACCTGTGCGTCCTGGATGCAGGATAACGATATGGTCATCGCGCAGGTAAGGCGAGGCAGCGGCGGCAATATCCCTGTGCGCTGTGGAGGGGGTGACCACCATGATGACCTGCGATGCTGCCAACAGGTCTTCAATGTTGTCTGTCACCATTTCCAGTTTTCCAAAGCCCTCCAAGCCGCCGGGATTTATCAGGTCTATGCCCTGCCGTTCCGCGATGACCTCCACGTTTGAAAAGGTGCGGTTATAAAGCAGCACTTTCTTCCCCAATAAAGCCAGGTAAGCAGCCATGGCTTTTCCACCGTTACCAGCCCCAATTACACCAAATACATATTCTTTACTCATCGATGCTCCTTATAGATAGTTTTGCAGTCGTGTCTGTTCGTCGATAATTTTTCCGTTTTCATCCACAGTCTCACAGGCTCCGTCCAGTACACGGGTGCGGACAGCGCCTGGGGCGAAGGGATTATTTTTGAGTTGAGGTGCGTCCAGGATGCCCATGCGCACTGCTTCGGCGAGTGTGTGTGGGTCTGTCAGGGCAGCATCGCTGCCATCGCCCAGATTGCGAATCGCCTGGAGAGTGATTTTTACCTCGTCGACCAGGTGGTCTTTCCTTTTGAGAATTTTTGGATCACTGAGCATGTCTGGCTGCCCATGCAAGGCATTTTCGATAGCCTGCCGGGCCATGCGGCTGGCAGCAATGACATCCTCCGCGGTGGCGGCATGATCCGCTTCCGTGTGCCCAACTATGTGAACGATGTGCGGTTTGAGCGCCATTTGGACGTAAATGCTCGCAGCGAGGTGCGCTCGGGCGGCATTGTCATCCAACGGATAACTGAGCAAACCGGTTCTGGTTTGCCGCCAAATGTGGAATGTCTCATCTTCCAGGGGCTCGATTAATTCAAGAATAGCCAGCATCCTGGCAAGGTCCATCGCGTCAGAAAGCCCGGCAGGGCTGTTGAACATCATCTGCGCGATATAGTCCCATACACCCATTCTCTTAGCGTTGAGCGCGGAAAGGTACCCGGAGGTCACATAAACCACGTCGGATGCGTCGCGCATGCCCCAATGATGGGGTTCGTTCAGTTCCACGGGGATTCCCCTGCTGCCGTACCACGCCATCACCTTCTGGTGCTCCTGGATGGACTCCTGCAGGGGGATCGGCCCGCGTCCGTCCATCTGGTTGAACCAGAACAGGGGAATGGCGCACCAGGCGATGTTGATGGTTTCAACATACATCTCGGCAAGGCGGATAAAGTCATCCGTGCCGGAGTAGGTTCGCATGAGAGGGAAGTTCCCACGGCGAGAGGCAGCAAAAAGGTCCCGGTAATCCTGCTCAGAACGAACCGGAACGCCGCCAGCGCCTTTCGCGCGAGGGTTCTGGCGTTCAGGATGGAAGAAATTCTCCTGGGCATCCTGGTCTATCCCCAGAGAAATTACATCCAGGGCTTTCGCTTCGGCAATCTTCGCGATCCCGTCCAGGCTGGCTTCCATGGTTGGCAAACCAAAGTGGTGTCGTAAGAGTGGGTAAGGCGTTTTCCACGCGATCCGGCTGATGAGATCCTGAGGATAATTCAGGGTATCGTCATTTGCGCGAGTTTCGCCGCGCAGGAAGGCCAAAACTTCGTCCGTCGGCTGGCTGCCATCAAAGAACTTCTCAAAAAATCCCCCCAGGGTTTGGGCGCGCTGGGCTACTGGCGGAGTGCCGCCAAAGACAAAGCGGACGCCGGATTCGTGCAACTCGGATGCTGCTTCCGCGAATTCGCCCAACAGGCGCTCGCCCGTCTCGGGCGTCAAACGGTAAGATACGCCGACCAAGTCGGCATTTTCCTCTTTAATTGCCTGCACAAAACGTTCAACTGAAACTGCCGGACCCAAAAACACAGTCCGCCAGCCTGCAATTTCTGCAAGGCGTAAAAAATTGGTCACGCCGGCGACGTGCACGCATTCCCCTAAGGCCCCCGCAACGACAGTTTTCATAGCAACCTCCTGTGGTTGAACCGGATGAGAGTCCGTTGGTGCGCTATCTCTCTTTTGTCTTGATTTATTCCGATCCGAAAATACCAATCCCAAAATTGGGAGAATAAAGAGAGTGTCGGTTATCTAAATAATTAAACTGATTTATTTTATCCTGTTTTTCATTTCTTGGTTTTGGGCTTGGACAAACACCGGTTGTTTGCGAATTCACCCTGGTTGAGAACAAACTGGAGGGTTAAGAAAACACGCCAGTTCCAGAAGAGCCGGCGTGTTAGTGGTTGAGAAGAGGATTTTGTTAGACGACGATATTAACCAGTCTACCCGGCACCACAATCACCTTGCGGATGGGTTTGCCTTCCAGGATTTGCTGGACGGCGTCGCTTGCCAGGGCGAGTTGTTTTGCGTCTTCATCGCTGATGCTTGGATCGACCAGGATGCGGTCGCGCAGTTTGCCATTGACCTGGACGATCAGGGTGATCATCTCGTCTTTCGCGGCTTCTTCGTCTACCTGCGGCCAGGGTTGCGTGTGGATCGAATAGGGCTTGCCCAGGCGCTGCCATAGTTCTTCAGCGATGTGCGGGCAGACTGGTGCCAGCATGCGCAGGTAGAGATCTGCGGCTTCGTTCCATTCTTCCGTGCCAAATGCTCCAGCATTTTTTGCGCGACCCATTTCGTTGAGCAGTTCCATCAAGCTGGAGACGATGGTGTTGAACTCGAAATTTTCAAAGTCATAGGTCACCCGCTTGAGTGTCTGGTGCGTCTTACGGCGCAGGGCACGTAAAACCTCCGGGTCGGCCGTTCCTGCAGCGGGCTCGAGCAGCATATACCAGACCCGCCGCAGCCAGCGGCTGTTGCCTTCAATACCAGTGCTGGACCACGGTCCGCCCAGTTCCCAGCGGCAGAAGAAAATGAGGTACGCCCGCACCGTATCGGCGCCATAACGCGCAACCAGATCGTCCGGGTTGATCACGTTTCCGCGGCTCTTACTCATTTTTTCGCCGTCCTCGCCCAACACCATTCCTTGGTTGCGCAACTGCAGCATGGGTTCATCGCCCTTGGTGATGCCGCAATCGCGGGCGGCTTTATGGAAGAAGCGGGTGTAGATCAGGTGCATGGTGGCGTGCTCGGAGCCGCCGGTGTAGGTGTCCACCGGCATCCAGTAATTGTACTGGGCAGGGTCAAAAGGACCCTCGGCATAATCCGGGCTGAGGTAGCGCAGGTGATACCAGCTGGAGCACATGAAGGTGTCCATGGTGTCCGTTTCGCGCTCGGCATCGCCGCCGCAAGTCGGGCAGGTGGTGAAGCGCCAGGTGGGGTGCAGCTTGAGCGGGCTCTCACCGGTGGGCAGCCATTCCACGTCATCCGGCAGCAGGACTGGCAGCTGATCCTCTGGAACAGGCACAGTGCCGCATGTGGGGCAGTAAATCATAGGAATTGGGGCACCCCAGTAGCGCTGGCGGCTGATGAGCCAGTCGTGCAGGCGGTAGCTGGTGGTGCCAAAACCAAATCCATTTTCCTCAGCATAATGAATTGCTGCAGCCATGGATTCTGATTCAGGGGTGCCGGTAAGTGGCCCGGAATTGACCATTGAGCCGTGGGCTTCAACTGCGGCGGTCATTTCTTCGGGGTCGATCAGTTGATCTCCCTCCGGCTGGATCACGACCTTGATGGGCAGGTTGAACTGGCGCGCGAACTCAAAATCACGCTGATCATGGGCAGGCACTGCCATGACAGCGCCTGTGCCGTAGCCCATCAGCACGTAATCTGCAATCCAGATCGGGATATGCTGACCGGAAGCGGGGTTGATGGCATAGCCGCCAGTGAAAACGCCCGTTTTCTCGCGGGTAACGGATTCACGCTGGATGTCAGATTGGCGCTTGGCCTGCTCCTGGTAGGCATGTACCTCCTCCAATTGGGCTGGAGTTGTCACTTTTTCCACCAGCGGGTGCTCGGGAGAGAGCACCATGAAAGTCACGCCCCAAAGCGTGTCGGGACGGGTGGTGAACACCTCAATCGGGTCGCCGGCCTCAGTTTTGAAGGTAATGGAAGCGCCCTCGGACTTCCCGATCCACTTTTGCTGCAGGGTTTTGATGAGTTCCGGCCAGTCGAGCCCTTCGTAATTGAGCAGCTCCTCGGCATATGCGGAGGTCTTGAAAAACCACTGTTTGAGGTCTTTGCGAATCACTGGTGTGCCGCAGCGTTCGCAATGGCGGTCATCGCCAATAACCTGCTCGCGCGCCAGGGTCGTGTTGCAGTTGGGGCAGAAATCGACGGGAGACATCTTCTGGTATGCCAGCCCGTGTTTATAAAACTGCTCAAAGAACCACTGCGTCCAACGGTAATACTTCGGGTCCGAAGAAATGATTTCAGCCCGCCAATCAAAGGAATTACCCATGGAGCGGAGCTGCCCGCGCATACGTTCAATATTGGCATAGGTCCACTCTTTCGGGTGGATGTTGTGCTTGATGGCGGCGTTTTCAGCCGGCAGACCGAAGGCATCAAAACCTATCGGAAAAAAGACGTTGTAGCCCTGCATGCGCTTGAAGCGGGCGCGGGCATCAGAAGGCGTCATGGCATACCAGTGACCGATGTGAAGGTCGCCGGAGGGATAGGGCAGCATGGTGAGGGCGTAGAACTTGGTTTTGTTCGGGTCGGGCTCAGGTTGGTAGAGTTTATCGGCCTCCCAGCGTGCCTGCCACTTGGGCTCGATTTCTTCGGGTCGGTAAGTTGGTATTGCGGTTGGGTCCATCATGTTTTACTCCTGTTCTTAGCCGTTTCTTGTTATTCATTCCCGTGAAACTTCATTTGGGAGAAGACGAAACAGACTGTGGTTAAATAAAAAATCCCTGCGTGCAGGGACGAAATTGCTTTCGCGGTACCACCCTGCTTCCCATCACGAGGATGAGCAGCTCATGGAGGCTATAACGGGTCTGACCGTCTGCGGCTAAAGGGCATCACCGCAGCCACGCTCCAAGGGGAGAGGCAGTTGAGTGGGGTCTGACGCGCTCCGCGGGCGCTTGCAGCCTTTCAGCCAGGCGGCTGCTCTCTGGCGGATAACCGATGCTCTGCCATCGTGTTTGTGATGAGAGTATATCACAATTCAGATGGAAAAATGGCAGGTGTTTTTGGAAATAGGCATAGCATGCCGTTCCTGCGCAGGTGACATAATTGGACGTAGAATGATGTTTGTATTTCCGTAGGGGCAGGCTCCCTGTGCCTGCCCAGTGTAATTACAGGAGACCTAACAGTCAAATGCCTGGCACAGATG
>WOZA01000131.1 GCA_011620505.1 Anaerolineaceae bacterium | reverse complement strand
TAGCAGCAGAAAACGAGATCTTTGGCGGCTTTGAGTTCGTCCGCGCGTTTCACAGGCGTGTTATGCGGGGCGCTCTTGAGCAGCTCCGGCTGGGTGCGGGCTTCTTCGGCGATCTTTAACATCGCGTCGGCGAACTGGTCCAGCGTCTCGATGCTCTCCGTCTCGGTCGGTTCGATCATCAAGGCTTCGTGCACGATCAGCGGGAA
This sequence comes from Anaerolineaceae bacterium, assembly GCA_011620505.1. GTDB lineage: Bacteria > Chloroflexota > Anaerolineae > Anaerolineales > Anaerolineaceae > Mesolinea. The sequence continues at coordinate 3,541 of WOZA01000131.1, read as the reverse complement.
GTAATTTGTGGGTGGATGGAAATCGTAATCCATCAGCCGTTTGGCGATATCCAGGGCGTGAATGTCCGGCACATCCTTCCAGTAGCCCTCGAGCACGAATTCATGCATGCAAGAGCGGTCATAGGGCAGGGTGTAGCTGCCTTTCAGCTTTGTCTGCAGGTAATTGGCATTCAGGACGGCTTTTTCAGCCACATCCCGCAAGCCCTCCTGCCCGAGCATCGCGATGTACGTGTAAGCCCGGACGAGCATGCCAAAGTGACCATGGAAGGCTTTCACGCGCCCGATGGATTTCGCAGGGCGGGCAAATCCGTAGGTTGGAGCGGTTTCCTCATCCCCAGGATCGGTCATCACCACATGCGGATCAGGCAGATAGTCAACCAGCTTTTCGCAGACCATGACTGCACCGCTCCCGGGACCGCCGCCGCCGTGGGGGGTGGAGAAAGTCTTATGGAGATTGAAGTGCATCACGTCGATGCCCAAATTGCCAGGCTTAAACACACCCAGGAGGGCGTTCATGTTGGCGCCGTCGCCGTAAACCAGGCCGCCCGCCTCGTGAACGATGCGGACGACTTCGGCGGTGTTCTCGTCGAACAAGCCCAGTGTGTTGGGGTTGGTGAACATCAGGCCGGCGAGGGTGTCATCGCAGAGCTCACGAAGCGCGTTGAGGTCCACATTGCCGCGCTCATCCGAAGGCAGTTGGACGGGTTCAAACCCGATCATAGCCGAGGAGGCAGGGTTGGTGCCGTGGGCAGAGTCGGGGATGAGAATCCGGGTGCGCTTGAGGTCACCGCGGTCTTTGTGGTACCTGGCGATGATCATCGTGCCGACCAGCTCGCCCTGGGCACCCGCGGCAGGCTCCAGCGTGGTATCCGCGAAACCGCCGATCTCAGCCAGCCAGTTCTGCAGGGTGTACATCACATAGAGATTACCCTGCACCGTATCTTCAGGCTGCAGAGGGTGGGTGGCTGCAAAACCTGGGTAGCGAGCAATGGCTTCATTGATCTTGGGGTTGTACTTCATGGTACAGGAACCCAGGGGATAGAAACCAAGGTCGATGGCGTAGTTTTTCTGGGAGAGCTTGGTGAAATGACGCACCACGCCGAGCTCCGAGATCTCGGGGAAGGGGAGGTTCGCGCGCGCGAATTCCTGCGGGATATCGGTCAAGGGAACATCAGGTTCCTGGAAGGTGACGCCGGTGCGCCCGGGAGAAGAAAGCTCAAAAATGGTTGGCTCACGCATGTTCCACCTCGCTCAAAGCGTCTTTCAGATAGTCAATGTCCTCGCGTGAAATCATCTCGGTGACAGCCATCAGCAGGCAGCCTTCGAGTTCGGGATAGTCTTTGCCGAGGTCGTAACCCCCGAGAATGCCGTGATCCTGCAGGTGCGCCAAAAGCTCAGGAACGTCCTGGTCAGCTTTGACGACGAACTCATGGAAGAAGGGCGTTGCCTTAAAAGGAAGGCTGAAGCCGGGAACTTCCTGAATGGTGTTGGCGGTGTAGTGCGCGTTTTGATAGCAGAGGTTCGCTACCTGCTGGAAGCCGGTTTTGCCCAATAAGGTCATGTAGATCGTGGCAGCCAGGGCCATGAGCCCCTGGTTGGAGCAGATATTGGAGGTGGCTTTCTCGCGCCGGATGTGCTGTTCGCGCGCGGTGAGAGTCAGGACGTAAGCCAGCTCACCCTCGGTGTCCACGGTTTCGCCGACCAAACGCCCGGAAATCTTGCGTAAGAGAGGATTCTTGACCGCAAAGAAACCAAGGTAAGGCCCGCCATAAGAAAGCGGAATGCCGAGCGGCTGACCTTCGCCAACCACGATATCGGCGCCGATCTCACCAGGAGGGGTCAGGAGGGCTAAAGCGGTGGGGTTCACCACCACTGCGACCAGCGCTCCCTGGGCGTGCGCGGCTTCGATGAGCGGCTTGTAGTCAATGATGCGGCCGAAGAAATCGGGGTACTGCACCATCACCAGAGACGTGTCGAGATCGATCTGGGCTATCAGGTTCTTCAAGTCGGGTTCGATGCCCGTTTCGGGATCATCCCCGACGATGTGGAGGGCAGCGTTGGCTTGCATATAGCCGCGGATGACTTCCCGATACTGGGGATTGATCGCGCGGGAAAGCAGAACCTTGGAGCGCTTGCCGCGGAAGTGATGGTTCGCCAGGATCACGGCTTCTGCGGCGGCAGTCGCGCCGTCATAGTGAGAAGCGTTGCTGACGTCCATGCCGGTGAGCAGGCTGATCAGGCTTTGAAACTCGAAGATCGCCTGGAGCGTGCCTTGGGAAATTTCGGGTTGGTAAGGGGTGTAAGACGTATAAAACTCACCGCGCTGCAGGAGGTTATCCACCGCTGCGGGGATGTAGTGTTGGTACGCGCCGGCACCCAGGAAACAGATAAAATCGCGGGTGGTGGCGTTGGCTGAGGCGATGCTGTCCAATTCAGCAGCCGCTTCCATCTCGGAGAGCGGCTCTGGCAGGTTCAAATCAGGGAAACGGTGTTTCTCGGGGACCACGTTGAAGAGGTCCTCGACTTTTCCAACTCCGATGGTTTTGAGCATTGCCTCCACATCAGCTTTTGTGTGTGGAGTGAACATAGGCTTAGCGGTCCTGGCAGTAGGCGTCGTATTCAGCCGCGTTCATCAGTTTATCGAGCTCAGACTCATCGCTGACCTGGACTTTGGCAAGCCAGCCGCCAGTGTAGGGTTCGGAGTTCAGCAGCTCGGGCGTGTCGGTGAGGACCTGATTGACTTCGAGGATTTTGCCGCTGACAGGAAAGACGACTTCAGCCGCAGCTTTGACGGATTCGATCGTCGCCAGGCTGTCTCCGGCTTTAACCTCAGCATCGGGATCGACGGCGAATTCAACGAAGACGACGTCGGAGAGGGAATCCTGCGCAAAGTCGGTGATACCGATGGTGGCAATACCGTTTTCAACCTTGACCCACTCGTCTGTTTTCTGATATTTTAGATCTTCTGGCACTAACATTTTGGCTCCTTTTAAGCTTGTTAATTAGAACAGAGGCACAAATTTGTGCCCCTGTTATCTTTGATTTCAGAGGTTTAAGGGTTTGTTTACCTGAGAGTTTCACCATAGTCGGCTTGCCCCTTCGGTGCCTGCACAAGCAGGACTCTTCCCAATGGACATAATTTATTTTAGCGTTTTGTGGAGAATAGTCAAGCCAGTTCATCCTACTGTTAGAAGCAAATTCTCCTGCTGAGGCTTCAACCCAAGTCTGAAAAACGCTCCGGGTGGGAGTAGACGTTGAAACGTGCACCCCTGGCGTAGCCTATGAGGGTCATGCCCCAATCCTTCGCCAACTGGACAGTGAAGGTATTCGGCGAGGTGAGTGAGATCACGACGGAGACACCCATGCGAGCGGATTTTTGCAGCATTTCCGAGCTGATGCGACCCGTGGTGAGCAAAACGGACGGTTTGAGAGATGGTTTTTGCAGCAAGATAAAGCCCATCAGTTTGTCGAGAGTGTTGTGCCTGCCAATGTCATCCGCCAACTTCAGGATGTGTTCACCATCTGAGATAGCCGAACAATG
>WOZA01000018.1 GCA_011620505.1 Anaerolineaceae bacterium | reverse complement strand
CCGCGCTGCCGAAGCCGCCGGGGATGGAATCGCCGATGTCGGGGGTAAAGCCAGTGGCGCTGGAGAGCAGCTCGGCTTTCTTGATAGCTTCTGCCGAGACGTAGGAAGCGTTACCAGCTGCGTTCGGGGTCAGATCGAAACCGACCTCCGCCCACATCTGACCACCCTTGTCAGATGATAGGTATTTGACCAGAGAACGCACTGCCGGAGTGTCATTGAAGGCCATCAGCCAATCAGAACCACCCTGCAGACCCTTCGCGCCGGGGACGCCAAAGAAGTCATAATCGACTCCGTAGACTTTGTCCGGATAGGTGCCCAGGATGGTGCCGCTGGCAAAACCGGATTGTTTCACCATGAAAGCTTCAGGAACGTCCGAGAAGACTTTCAGGATGGCATCATTGAAGCCGGTTGAAAGTGTGCCTTCAGCTCCGCCAACCGTGTACTTGGGATCCTTTGCCCATTTGCCGTAGATCTCATAGGCTTCTCTCACCCCTGCATCATTGTAGGGAATCTCGCCAGTAATGATCTTGGAGACATATTCGGGGCCCTGGGTTACAAGCAGGATGTCCTGGATGAAGTCGGTACCCGTCCAGCCAGTGGCATCGCCGGATTCCATACCCATCGACCAGGGAACATTGCCGTCAGCAACCATCTTTTCCACAAGGGCATCGAGTTCTTCCCAGGTGGTTGGGACAGTATAGCCAGCAGCCTGGAAATTCGCGGGGCTGTACCAAATCAGGGTTTTAACATCAGCTTTTACGGGCAGACCAAGCCAGCGTCCGTCGATGGTGCCAATTTCGCCCCAATAGCCGGCGTAGTTGGCAGCAGTCGCACCAAGGGTGGTCATATCTACCAGTTTATCTTTGTACTGGGACAGTTGAGTCACATTCCAGAAGGCGACATCCGGTGGGGTGCCAGCCTGGACACGGGTGTCCAATAGAGCTTGGTCACGGGAGGATTCTGGGGTCACGGTGACGCCGCAAGCTTCTGACCAAGGCGCTAAAATAGCGGTCAGTTTGGCTTCTTCTTCACCAGACCATTGATAAAGCATGGAGACGGTGTCGCCGACAGTCACGCCGGTGCAATCAATATCACCAGGGGTCTGAACTTCAGGCTCCTGGGTGGGGGTAGCCTGTTGTGCGCAGGCACCCAAGACGAGGGCAGATACCAGCAAGACTGCCAGTATGGTCCATGGGGTACGGTTGTGTTTCATTTGATTCTCCTCTCAAAGTTGAAACGGTTTGGAAAAAAACTTTGGATAACACATTACTAAAGCATTCGACTTTCTTCTAATTTACGGGTTGAATCCCGAATAATTAGCGTAGTAGGGAGGGAGACCATGCGGCTCTCAGGAAATTCCCGCTTCATTAATCGCATTAATAGGTAGCATGAGTCCTGGGCAATCTTGCGCGCAGGCATGTGGACCGTCGTTAATGGCGGTGAGATAAAAGAGGAAAGTGGGAGATTATCAAAGCCAACAATAGAAATATCATCCGGAATAGCCAACCCGGCTTCCCAGATGGCTTTGTAAGCTCCAAGCGCCACAGCATCACTCGCCACGAAAACCGCACTGAACTTCTTACCCGAGTCCAACAAGGATTTCATCTGCTTGTATCCGCTTTTTGCCTCAAAATCACCTTCGCGTACCAAATCTGGATCAAAAGGGATGCCAGCCGATTCAAGTGCCCGGCGATACCCATACAATCTCTGAACGGCAGAGGTGAAAGGCAAGGCTGCGTTTGTAATACAGGCTATTTGCCGGTGTCCCAGGCCAATCAGGTGCTCCACGGCCTCTTGTGCCGCCTCCAGGTTATTCACATCCACTGAATGCAGTGTGGAATCCGGGATATAGCCCATTACCACCACGGGGATATCCGCTTCTTCTAACGCCTTGATGCCCGTATCATCGGTTCGAGGGGTCATCAATATTATTCCATCGATATGATGTGCCCGCGTTAATTGAAGATAGGTTTCCAGCTGCTGCCCCGGTTCCACCCACTCCACCAGTAAACTCAGCGAGTGTTGTTTAACCACATCCAGCATGCCGCTCAAAATTTGCGGAAGAAATGAATCCGAAGCAATGTACTCAGGGCTGCGGGTAAAGATAAGACCGATGTTTTGAGTTTGATTGGAAGCTAATGCTTTGGCAGACGCGTTTGGGTAATAACCGAGTTGCTGGGCAGCCAAGCGGACTTTTTCTGCCGTTTCAGGACGGATTGAAAATCGATTGACGTTATTCAGGACAAAAGAGACAGTAGTTCTTGATACTTCTGCCAGGTCTGCCACGTCCTGACTGGTAACTCTTCTACTCATTAGTATCCTCAGCAACTATTAACGCGCGTTAATATAACTACAAATAGCATAACAAAAATAAACCCCAATGTCAATACCGAATCAGGCAATCAGTGTGAGGCAACCAGTCAATCTACCATTATGTGGCTTTTTCTGCTCACAAAATCCACCAATCAAGTCCCGATTCAATATTTCATTTTATAATCTAGCGTACAACAAATACCTATGGCAAATCGTATCCGCTACCGCATTTCGAATTTGTTCCGCATCCGCCCTGAGGATAACGTTCCTGCATCCGTCGCGCAGCATTTTCGCCATAACGTCATCATCAACACCGTGGATATTAGCTTCTTTTTCATGGCTGACAGCTTTTGGAATATCAACACCATCATGCCTGTCTTCGCTGCCACCCTCACCGACAACCCCTTCATCATTGGTCTCATGCCCGCCATCGTCAACGCTGGGTGGTTCCTGCCCCAGATGTTTATTGCTCCCAGGGTTACGCACACCCAAAAGATTCTGCCCCTTTCCGTCCGCTTAGGTGCTTTTGAAAGGCTTCCCTACCTTTTCTTCGCTGTGCTCGCCCTTGCCATCCCGCATATTGGCAAATCCACCGCCCTCATACTCCTGATCCTGCTCATGAGCTGGCGGGGCATCGCCAGCGGTATGTCCGCCTTGCCCTGGCAGGAAGTTATGGCACGCGTCATCCCCTTAAGCCACCGCGCGCGCTTCTTTGGAATTTCGCGCGTCTTTGGTCAAGCAGCTGGCATCATCGGCTCCGTTCTCAGCGGTCTCATCCTTGCCACGTTGAGCTATCCACGCAATTACGCCCTGGGATTTGGTATCGCCGTCATCCTCCTATGGCTCTCCTTCGCCTTCTATGCACAGAATCGCGAGCCTGAACCAGAGCAGCTAAACCCACCCACCTCCGAGCCCGGATTGCCACAGCCCAAAAAACCTGCCGTTGACTTCAGCATGTTTGGGCAAATCATCAAAAAAGATGCTAACTTCCGTCTCTACCTGATTGCCCGCTCAATTTCCTTCATTGGCAACATGGCTACCGCCTTCATTGCGGTTTATGCCATCAAAGCCTTCCAACTCCAGGATGAGCAAGCTGCCGTCTTCACCGGCATCATTCTTGCCAGTGGTGTCTTGGGGTATGCCATTTGGGGCGCCATTGGTGACCATATCGGTCCCAAAAAAATCATGGTTTTGTCTTTCATCTGCTGGTTTGCCGCTCTTCTCGCTGCGATCTTCAGTAAAAGTATCTGGCTCTATTACCTGGTCTTTGCTTTGTTTGGTTTATATCAATCCGGAGTTGGCGTTGGCGACAGCATACTGATCATGGAACTGGGTGACGAATCGCTCAGACCCACCTACCTCGGGATGGGACGCACGCTCACAGGCTCTTTCCTGCTGCTTGCTCCTGTCCTTGCCGGCTCGCTTGTGGCGCGATACGATTACATTGT
>WOZA01000139.1 GCA_011620505.1 Anaerolineaceae bacterium | reverse complement strand
CTCAGGTGGATCATCGTCGGTCTGCCGTGCGGGCAGGTACGCGGCGACTGGCTGGATTCCAGGTTGAGCAGCAGGTTGCGCTGTTCCTCCTCCGACAAAATCTGGCCGGCTTTCACCGCCATGCGCTTACAGACCCGTGCCGCAACCCGTGCTTCCACCTCCGCCATTAACGGGGTTTCATCTTCCTCAAACGCATTAACAACCGCCTCAATCGCAAGACGCGGGTCGATTCTTTCCACGACAATCGGGACTGAGCGGATTACAAATGCGTTGGGTCCAAATGGCTCGATCTCAAAGCCCAGGCTGAGCAAAGCCTCAAGCTGCTGCTCCAGAATACCCGCCTTCTCCGGTGTCAGTTCCACCACCACCGGGTCCAATAACGCCTGAGAGGGAATGGCATTGGCATTGAATTGCGCCATCAGCTGGTCAAACAACACCCGCTCGTGCGCAGCGTGCTGGTCGATCAGGTAGAGTCCGTCCGGACCTTCGGCGATCAGGTAAGTGGATGCCACCTGTCCCACCAAACGCAGCAGCGGCAAGTGGCTGCCTGGCAATGTTGGCTGCGGTTGTGCGGTTTCAAACTCAGATCCTGTAACAAGCTCTCCCTCGCGGGCTGCTTCATTCGTATCATCAGCACCAATGAAGCCGCTTTGCTGCCAACTTGGCCCTGCCGTTTCAGGCAGGCTCCTGCCCCATAATCTCGTTGTGTTCAGATCAGGAATGGGGGTGAAAGCCAGTAATCCCCGGCGGATCGCCCTCTGCACGCCGCTGAAAACCGCATCCTGGTCCCTGAAGCGCACTTCCGCCTTGGCAGGATGCACATTCACGTCCACCAGTTCCGGAGGAATGGTGACGAACAATACCGCTACCGGATAGCGTCCCACCATCAGCATGGTGTTGTAAGCCCGAATCACCGCTGAAGTCAGCACCGGGTCCTGCACCCAGCGTCCGTTTACAAAAACTGTGATGTCTTTTCGGTTGGAGCGAGTCAGTGATAGACTGCTGAAGTACCCTTCCACCTTAAGATGGCGCTCCTCAAAGTCGAGAGGCATCAATTTGCCAGCTTCCGTCGGACCAAACAAAGCTTGCAGGATTTCAAAACGCTCACCGCTTCCGGTGGTCTGAAAAATGGGCTTTTCATCCTGTGTCATGGACCAGCGAATGTGAGGATAAGCAAGCGCATAGCGCGTTACCAGGCCGGTAATATGACGATTTTCTGTTGTATCAGATTTCAGGAATTTGAGCCTTGCCGGCAGGTTGTAGAACAAATCCTCCACGCTCACACGTGTTCCTGCAGCCGCCGCAATGGATTGAATTTCAGCAGGCGCGCCACCTTCCACGGTCAATTTCGCGCCAAAAGGGTTTTGCCTGGTGTTGGTGATCAAAGTCAGACGGGATACAGACCCGATTGAGGCCAGAGCTTCTCCTCTGAAACCTAATGTGCGGATATTGAACAGATCTTCCGCAGTGCTCAACTTGCTGGTGGCGTGCCGGCATACCGCCAGCACCAACTCATCGGCTGGGATGCCGCTGCCATCGTCCGTCACCTGGATCAAGCGTCTGCCTGCTTGCATCACTTCAATATCGATTTGCTGCGCGCCGGCATCGATCGCGTTCTCCAGCAACTCTTTCACGACCGAAGCAGGTCTATCCACCACCTCGCCAGCGGCAATTTGGGAAGCGATCGTATCAGGCAGGATTCTGATTGGCATATTTCCTCTCGTGAGGATTATACCAACCTACTACATAAACTCCTACTCTTTGTTTATCTTTATCTGTTAAAATGTGCCTATGTCATATTCTGAAAAAATTACGAGCATTCTGGCAACCTTGCCAGACAAACCCGGCTGTTACCTGATGAAAGATGCCGACGGCACCATCATATATGTTGGCAAAGCTATCAACCTCAAAAACCGCGTCCGCTCTTACTTTCAGCAGTCCTCAGATCACACTTACAAAACACGCCAGATGGTTCGCAAGATCAGGGACATAGAATGGATCGTCGTGGCTTCTGAACTCGAAGCGCTGATCCTGGAGATGAATCTCATAAAGCTTCATCGCCCCTTCTACAATGTCCGCCTGAAGGATGATAAACGCTATCCCTACATCAAGGTTCATTGGGCTGATCCCTTCCCGAAGCTTTCGGTCACGCGCAACATGGTTAATGACGGTTCGCGCTACTTTGGACCGTATACATCCGTTTGGGCTGTGCACCAAACGCTTGACATCCTGCGAAAGATCTTCCCATACCTCACCTGCGCCCGTGAAATCACCGGCAAAGATGAACGAGCTTGCCTCTACTACGACATCAAGCTTTGTTCTGCCCCCTGTATTGGAGCAGTCAACCAGGAGGAATACCGCCAGATGATTGACGACCTATGCAGATTCCTTGAAGGTCGCACAGATCCGATCATGACCCGCCTCAAAGAAGCCATGGCGCAAGCTTCGGAAAGCCTTAACTACGAAAAGGCAGCTATCTATCGCGATCAGATCGAGGCAATTGAGCGGGTGGTGGAACGCCAGAAGATCATCTCCGATGAGCGCAACGATTCCGATGTGATTGCCATGGCGCGCTCCAAAGGCGAAGCCTGTGTGCAGGTCTTCTTCATTCGCTCCGGTAAATTGATTGGGCGGGAATATTTCATTCTCGAAGGGACCGAAGCGGAAGAAAATTCGGAAATCCTCGAGGAGTTCGTCAAGCAGTACTACTCTCAAGCGGCTTACGTTCCCAACAAAGTGATGCTGCCCCAGGAAATCGAAGAGGCCCGCATTATCAAAGAATGGCTCAACACGCGTCGCGGCGGTGAGAAAGTTCAGCTCACTGTCCCCAAGCGCGGTCAGGGTAAGGAATTGATCGAGATGGCTGCGGAAAACGCCCGCGAGACGCTCAAATCGCTCGAAATTCGCTGGAAGGCAGACAAAGACCGCCAGCATCAAGCCCTGGCCGAGATTCAATCGGTTTTGGGCATGCAAGAAGTTCCAAACCGGATTGAATGCTACGATATCTCCAACACCCAGGGCACTGCCAGCGTTGGCAGCATGGTGGTTTTTGAGCAGGGCGTTCCGGCTAAAAAGAACTATCGCCGCTTTAACATCAGGACCGTCTCCAAGCCAGACGACTTTGCCTCCATGCGCGAGGTGCTCAAACGGCGCTTTACGCGCTATGTTACCGAACAACAGGAAAAAGAGAAACCCGGATACAAACCCGACCTTGCATTTTCCCTGCTCCCTGACCTGCTGATTGTGGATGGCGGAAAAGGGCAGCTCCGCCAGGCAATTGAAACCATCGAGGAATTCGATCTCCAGGGTCAGTTCACCGTGGTCGGTCTGGCAAAACAGGAAGAAGAGCTCTTCTTGCCGGGCAAATCGGACTCCGTCCGCCTGGATGATCATTCGCAGGGGTTCTATCTTATTCAGCGCATCCGCGATGAAGCGCACCGCTTTGCTATAACCGCCCATCGCAATCAGCGTGGTAAAATCGGTCTTGCGTCACGCCTGGATGCAATCCCTGGGGTGGGTCCTGCGCGCAGAAAAGAACTCATTAATCGTTTCGGATCCATTGAGGGCATCCTTGCCGCTTCAGTGGAGGAAATCTCGCAAGTCAAGGGCGTTTCCAAAGAAATGGCCCAGGCAATCAAAGCACAATTGGAGTAATTATGGCAAAAAAAACGAACAATTCAGGACGCAGGAGTAATATTTTGATGGCTACGCTGGCGATCATCATCGTGCTCGCCATGATCCTTTCCATGATCCGGTTTTAGGAGGCACTATGCCAAG
>WOZA01000029.1 GCA_011620505.1 Anaerolineaceae bacterium | reverse complement strand
CTTCGTTTTTGGAGTCACCTGATTGGCGCACTTCAGGTTTCTTTGCCAGATTTTGGGCAATCAGAGCAGCGCATGCTTACTTTTTCAGAAGCACCTCCACTTGAATCGATTCTAACCCGCATGATAAATCAGATCGGTTCCCGGTCTGAAAAAATTATCTTGATATTGGATGATTATCATTTAATCACTGAGCAAAGCATACATGAAGGTATCACGTATATTTTGGAACATATGCCAGCGAATATGCATCTCGTCCTTGGCACCCGTTCCGATCCCCCTCTGCCGCTCAACCGCCTGCGTGTACATAACCAACTTCTTGAAATTCGGTCCGCGGAGTTGTCGTTTACGCTGACAGAATTCAATGAATTAATGAATGATGTTATTGGGCTCGAATTGAACCCTGGCGACCTGGCTTCCTTGGAAGAACGCACAGAAGGTTGGGCGGCCGGTGTACAGCTCGCGGCAATCCTCTTGCTGGATGAACGCCGCAAAGCAGAGGGCGGCCAGGATTCTCCTCGCCTATCAGCACTAATAGCTCGCCTCTCAGGCAGACATCACCTGATTGCAGATTACCTTATAGATGAAGTCCTCAGTCGTCAATCTGATGAGGTGCAGCGTTTCTTGCTGCAAACCTCAGTTTTGGACGAATTGTGTGCGCCGTTATGTGATGCCCTATTCGCTGATGGAGAAAACAAAACCTCGTCTCAATTACTATTAGATTTTCTCGACCATGCCAATCTCTTTCTGATTCCGTTGGACGAAGAACACGCCTGGTTCCGCTATCACCATCTTTTTGCCGATGCATTGCAACTCCGGCTTGAACGCACCCAGCCCGGAGCCGCACACAACCTGCATCAACGTGCCAGTCATTGGTATGAACAGAATGGCAATGAAGAAAAAGCCATCAGGCACGCGCTGGCTGCTCAAGATTATGATTTGGCAGCCAGATTGATCGAGTTATTTGCAGACACCTTCAATCGCCAGGGTCGTTTTGTAACACTAAACCATTGGTTAGAAGAAATCCCTAAGGACACCATCCTGACACATCCGTATTTGAACATTTTAAGCAGCCGAATACTGGCCCTTTCTGGAAAGCTGTCTGCTGCCGAACAGCAGTTGCAGACCGTTGGATCCGCGTCGGGTGCTGGTAATGTTCCACTTACGCCAGAACTGCGCGGAAAGATAGCCGCCGTGCGTTCCACTATTGCAATCCTGAATACAAATGTTATTGCGGCGATAGAGCAATCGCAGTTGGCACTCAGTTTACTTCCGCCTGCTGATCCCTCACGCGCAGTGGTTTTATTGAGTTATGGAGATGCCACCCTGATGTCCGGTGAGATTACCGCAGGTATCCAACTGCTGCGCGAAGCCATAGTAGAGTGCCGTCGACATAACGATCTAAGTTCCCTCCTGACTGCATCCGCCCACCTGGCTGAAGGGCTTTTAATGCAAGGTAATTTAAACGGCGTAGAATCGGTGTGCTTGGATACACTTGATGAGGTTAATAGCCAACTCGGATCCAGTGATTGGCCACTCCCCTCCCTTGCCCTCATCTACACGCTTTTGGGAGGTGTAAGAAGGGAATGGAACGATTTTACCGGTGCAGAACAGGCGCTAAACCAGGCAGTAGCAATCGCGAAGGAAAGCAGCTATATCAGCGCACTGGTCAATGCCTATACCGGTTTGGCTGGGCTGCGCCGTTCTCAGGGCAATATCGCTGAAGCGATCGAACTGGTTGAGCGGGGCATTCAAAACATTCACAAACGCGAATCAACTCTTTTTCTTTCAGTCTGCCTGGCACAATTAGCGGATTATTGGGCGCAGGCTGGCAATTATTCGGCGGCTCGAAAGTGGGTTGAAGATCGAAAGTTGTCTGCTGATCGCGCCATCGATTATTTAGGTGATTTTGAACTGTATGCCTTGGTCCGATTATGGACCGGTGATGGTCAGGCAGACCAAGCTGATGCACTGGCAAGCCGCCTGATTGATTATGCTGATGCCAACGGGCGGGTCAGCCGAAAGATCGATTTCTTGGTCTTGCAAGCGTTGGCACGCCAAAATGCCGGCAGGCAGGTTCTTGCTTTGCAGAGCCTCGAGCAGGCATTGGAAATCGGTGAAGCGGAGAAGTTTACACGAACCTTCCTTGATGAAGGGCAACCTCTCTTTGACCTTTTTCTGCAAATCTCCCGGAAGAAAACTCGCGCTGCCGTTTATGCGCACCTCTTGCTCTCAATGGCGATGGTTGACCCTGCAAAAGACAAGATTACCAGCCAACCCTCCCAACGACACCAGCCGTTGGTTGAACCGCTTACTCAACGCGAAGTTGTCGTGCTGCGTCAAATGGCATCCGGCGGCTCAAATCAAGAAATTGCCCAGCGCCTGGTAATCAGCGTAGGAACCGTTAAAGCTCATATCTACCACATCACTGCAAAGCTTGGAGCCCGCAGCCGCACCGAAGCAGTTGCCCGTGCCCGCGAAGCCGGTTTACTTCCTTAAAATTCTGATCTTCCAAAGTTTACTCCCTCACTTGCGCAAAAAATAAACTTTCGTCGGATGCAAACCATCCGGGCTTCTGCTATCCTGATTACAGATAACATATCGTAATCAGGAGGCTGAATGCTCGATCATTTACATCAGAAAGCTGCTCAAACCCTGGCATCCGTTGACTCTGTAATTCTGTCCTCGTTTGGGCCGGCCGACATCCAGACCAGCCGGGTGGCGTGCGCATCAGATGACCTGACACTCTATGTATTCATCTCACGTAGTTCCGACCACCTGTTGAATTTGGAGCACAGGCCGGAAGTTGTTGTCGCAGTCGATGAGTGGGAATTGCACGGAACCGCCCGCTTGCTTGCCCAAGAAGATATCGCTGCACGGATTAATCTTTGTGACCATATTGCAAACGCTAAAAAGCAAACCTGGGATTGTACCGCTGAGATTCGACCCACCCGCTTGACCTTCCATTCTCCAAGCGGACAAGGCAACATCGAAACCATCGATTTTTTCTAATGAAAGGATAGGAGACTTGTATAGTGTGAGGATTAAAACAATGTGTACTTGAGCAAGATGATTGTTTGGGGCAGCTATTTTATTCACAGTTTTTTCTCAACTCAGAGAAAAACGTCAGAGCCATCACTTAGAGAATAAAGAAAGGTAATAAAAATGTTAAAAAGAATGCAAGAAACAAAACCCATCTGGTTCGCATTGATTTGGATATTTGCTTACATTGTACTGGTAAATATTGGAGATGCACTTTCAGAAAGGATTGGGGTTGCAAATTCAGCAACGAGTGCAATTTTGATCGCCTTTTCAGTAATCTTGTTGTTGTTTGTCATCAAGAATCGTTGGACCAGTCTCTATGGACTTCGTTGGCCAAACAAGGCTGACCTTCGCAAAACATGGTTTTACATCCCGTTGGCCATCATCGCAGTCCTTCAATATAGCAAAGGATTTAAAAGCGGGCTGAATTTTAGAGACATCGCAATTATTATTGCGCTGATGATTGGGGTTGGATTCATTGAAGAACTGCTGTTCAGGGGGTTTTTGTATCAGGGAATATTAAAAAAGGGCAAGTTGACCAATGCGATTATCATCTCGGGGATTACATTTGGGTTCGGTCATATTGTCAACTTGCTGCGCGGATATTCGCTCGCAGATCAAGGCCTGCAAATTGTGGTTGCCATAGCCCTGGGAATTACCCTGGCATTGTTGGTGTCAGTTACTGAAAGCATACTCCCAGGCGCACTGTTTCACACCCTGCTCAACATCAGCGGAAACGTTACAAATAACAACCTGACGATCGAGTTTTAT
>WOZA01000100.1:11180-19088 GCA_011620505.1 Anaerolineaceae bacterium | reverse complement strand
TGAGCGATTATTTGACTAGGATTTGCCAATCGCCTATAATCATTCTTTCGAGGGGAAGTGCTGGAATTGGCAGACAGGCATGACTTAGGATCATGTGCGGTGACGCGTGAGGGTTCGAGCCCCTCTTTCCCCACTTCGAACAAATTTACTTATTGAGGTATGCATTGAAAACCGAAAAGACTTATACCGAGGACCATCAGGTAAAACTCACAACCGAAATTGAGAGTGAATTGGTTGACCAATTCAAGCGCAAAGCTGCCCGCCAGATTGCCCGCAGCACACGCATCCCAGGATTCAGACCCGGGAAAGCACCTTATAACATGGTACAGAACTATGTTGGCGAGGCTCGCATTTTCCAGGAGGCTATCGATCTGTTGGTCGAGGAGGTTTATCCTAAAATCCTTGATGCGGAAGAGATCAAGCCCTGGGGACCCGGCTCATTAGACAATATTAAAAGTGAAGATCCGCTGGTACTTGAGTTCACGGTTCCTCTCGACCCTGAAGTCGAATTAAAAGGCCTCGATGAATTGAACAAGAAGTACGAGCTCCAAGCCGTTACCGACGCTGAGGTCGAGGAGTTCGTGATGTCTATGCGGCGGAATTACGCCAACATCGTCCCTTTAAATACTCCTGCCGTTGAAGGTAACGTGGTTTACATGACCGTTGAAGCAGTGGACAAAAATTCAGAGCCTGGGAAAGACCCTGTTATCGTCAAGTCGAGCCCGCAGCAAACGTTGATTCCGACAATCGAAGAAAGCCGCGATTCAGAATGGCCTTACGAAGGATTTGCGCGCGAATTTATCGGCAAAAAAGAGGGCGATACCTTCTCGCTTGAGCATCAATATCCTGAAGATCACGAGAGCGAGGATTTTGCTGGTAAGACAGTCGTATTCAACATTAACCTGCAGTCTGTTAAAGCGCTTGAATTACCCGAGCTCGACGAAGAGTTCCTGAATAATGTTGGTGGTTTTGCTACTCCTGAAGACCTTTATGCCGGTGTACGCGAGCATCTGGAAAGTAAACGTAAGGAGGAGTATGACGATGCCTATTTTCTCGAACTCGTTGATCAACTGCGCCAGGCATCCGTGATCAAGTACCCTCCACAGATGCTCAAAAATGAAGAGGAAGAAGTGCTGCACCGAATTGAGCACGATCTCGAACATCGCAACCTTGACCTGGATCTCTATCTAAAACTTCGTAAACTGGATCGGGATCAATTTAATGAAGAGGAAGTCAAACCGACTGCAAAGAACCGGATTGAACGCTCCCTGATCATGGATGCTCTCACCAAGCAGTATGATATCAAGATCTCTAATGAGGAATTGGAACAAGAAGTTTCCGCGGTTGTGAACGACCTGATCACCAGTGGAGAATTTGCTGAAGCGCAGAAATCGCTTGGTTCCAAGAAATTCTCCGAATCAGTCTCAATGCAGGCAGCCACCCAGGCAATTGAGAATTCCATTCGTAGAAAACTGCGCGAACTGGCGGATCCTGAGGAAGTCATTGAGATCAAAGCACCTGAGACTGCCGAAAACCCTGCTGAGGAGATCGCCGAAGAACAGACTGAGAAAGAGTAACAAAACTCTTATACTCGGTAGTTATACTGCTCGAAAACAAATAAAGGATAATTATGGACAAAAAACCATTTGAATCAGTCATCCCGATGGTGGTGGAACGAACCGCCGTCGGAGAACGCGCGTACGACATTTATTCCTTGCTTCTGAAGGAACGGATTGTTTTTGTGGGCACTGCTATCAATGATCAGGTCGCCAATGTGATCGTTGCCCAGTTGCTCTATCTAAGCCAGACAGACCCTGATAAAAGCATCCAGATGTACATCAACTCTCCTGGTGGGTCCATCTATGCCGGTCTTGCAATTCTCGATACCATGCAGATGATCCGAAATCCAATCAGCACGGTAGCCGTCGGTGTTACTGCAAGTTTTGGCACTGTTTTGCTTGCAGGGGGCACGAAAGGGCAACGGTATGCCTTGCCCCACGCAACCATCCATATCCATCAGCCGCTTGGCGGAGCTGAAGGGCAGGCAAGTGATATCGAAATCATGGCACGCGAAGTTCTGCGACTCAAAGCTGAACTCAATGAGTTTTTCGCGAACGTGACCGGGCAGCCGATAGATGTTATCAAGCGTGACACTGACCGCGATTTTTACATGACTGCCGAACAGGCCGTCGCCTACGGATTGATCGATAAAGTACTTCAACCGCCAGTCAAATTAGGTTCGTCCGCATAATTCCCAAATGCTGACAAATCATTACCCACAGATCAGAGGCCTCATCCTGGACATGGATGGGGTCCTCTGGCATGATAACGAGCCCATTGGCGATTTACCGGAAATTTTTTCCGCTATTGACAGGATGGCGCTCAAGGTTACTTTTGCTACCAATAACGCCACAAAGAGCGCCAGCGAATTCTTGCACAAACTTGCCGATTTTGGGGTGAAAGTACACCCGGAGCAAATCGTTACTGCTGCAGATGCTGCCTTACGATATATTTCCGCGCACTTCGCACCATCAACTCAGATTTTTGTAATTGGATCTGAATCCCTGCGCGAAGAAGTCCGCAAGCACGGCTTCCTTGTTACGGATGAGGAGGATTCCACTGGTGCGGACGTGGTTCTGGTTGCGCTGGATACACACATCAACTATCAGAAGCTCGCAAGGGCAGGTTTACTCATTCGGGCAGGTGCAAAGTTTATCGCCACAAACACGGATGCAACCTACCCCACTCCCAAGGGACTTTTACCTGGGGCGGGCACTTTGGTGGCAGCCGTGGCTGCCGCATCAGGAAAAGAGCCGCTTGTGATTGGAAAACCACAACCAACCCTCTTCAAACAGGCAATGGAAATTATGGGCACGCAACCCCAGGAGACCCTCTGCGTCGGCGACAGACTCGAAACCGATGTTCTGGGGGGTCAGAACGCCGGCTGTTTGACCGCGCTGGTACTTGGCGGCGTCAGCACTCTTGAACAGGCTCAAGCCTGGCGGCCACAGCCAACCATCATCGCCAGGGATCTCAGAAGTCTTGTTTATGACTAAACCGATCCTCTACGACCAAGACAACGAAACCCTCCAGACCGTTCTGAAAGAGCTTGGTCAGCCTGCGTTCAGGCTGAAACAACTCGAAGAAGGATTGTATCAGCATCATTACCTTGATTTTGACGAGTTCACCACGTTGCCGAAGTCGCTGCTCGAAGCGCTGGCAGAACGTTTTACCCTGTTTCCAATTGAAGACAAAAATGAAATTATCTCAAGGGATAAACAGACCGAAAAGTTTTTGTTTAAACTCCAGGATGATAACCTCATCGAGACAGTTTTGATGCATTATGAGGAACGCCACACCGCCTGCATCTCAACCCAGGTCGGCTGCCCAATGGGCTGCGTGTTCTGCGCAACAGGTCAAATGGGCTATACGCGTAACCTCACAGCAGGTGAGATCCTTTCACAGATCATTTTTTGCATGCGCCGTCTCGAAGCAGATGGAAAGAACCTGACCAATGTTGTCTACATGGGGATGGGCGAACCTTTCCTCAATTATGAGGAGGTCATGAGCTCAATTGCCCGGTTGACAGACCAAAAAGGTCTCAACTTTGGCGCCCGAAGGATCACGATCAGTACCGTGGGCATTCTGCCTCGCCTCCGTCAGTTCACCGAAGCCAAATCACAGGTGAATTTGGCGCTCAGCTTGCATGCCCCGAACGATGCTCTGCGTTCCACGCTTGTGCCCTCCAATGAATTTTACCCGCTCAAATCACTAATCGAAGCCAGTAAAAAATATACTGACTACACCCATCGCCGAGTCCTGATCGAATATGCGTTAATTGACGGCGTCAACGATACGCTCGCGCTTGCTGATGAGCTTGCCACGTTATTGCATGGCATGCTTTGCCTGGTGAACCTGATCGCGCTTAATCCTGCTCAGGATGGCAGTTTGAAGGGTTCTCCACGCGAAAAAGTTGAAGCCTTCCGAGACCGCTTGATGAAGCGGGGCATCCAAACAACCATCCGGCTTAAACGGGGTATTGAGATAAACGCTGGCTGTGGGCAGTTGGCGACTTCACAAAAAGGCAAATGATATAATCGCAACATGGCAAATATCTTTGATAAATGGCGCGAGAGTCTCGCAAAAACACGTGATGTAACCTTTGGGAAAATTGCCACTTTATTTGGCGCGACGGAAATCGAAGATGAGACCTGGGATCAACTTGAAGAACTACTGATCCAGGCAGATGTGGGTGTTCGCACAACACTTTACTTGATTGACACCTGCCAGGAAAAAGTGGATGAGCTTGGTCTGACCAAAACGGAACAACTAAAAAGCCTGATCAAGTCAGAAATGTCCAACTTGCTGATCCAACCTGAGGAACCAGAACTGAACGACCATCCGACTGTGATTATGGTAGCCGGTGTGAATGGGTCGGGTAAGACAACCTCCATCGGTAAGCTGGCTGCCCGATACAAACGCATGGGGAAGTCCGTGTTGCTCGTGGCCGCTGACACATACCGCGCCGCTGCGATAGACCAGCTTGAAATATGGGCGGAACGCGTTGGCGTGCCGATCATCACCTCCCAGCAAGGCAGCGATCCTGGTGCGGTGACGTATGACGGCATCAAATCAGCTGTTTCACGAGGGATCGATGTCGTCCTGATCGACACAGCTGGCAGGCTGCACACCCGTTACAATCTCATGGAAGAAATCAAGAAAGTCTACCGGGTTGCGGAAAAAGCGCTCCCCGGAGCGCCCCACCACTCCTGGATCGTGCTGGACACCACCACTGGACAGAACGCTCTCCAACAGGCTGAAGCCTTTGGTAAGGCGGTCAACCTGAACGGTGCCATCCTGGCAAAACTGGATTCCTCTGCTAAAGGCGGTATGGTTTTCGCCATCAAGGATCAACTCGGCCTGCCTGTGATCTACGCTGGATTAGGGGAAAAAATCGAAGACCTACAACTTTTCAACCGGGATTCCTTCATTTCCGGTATTTTTGATTAATTTTCTGGAGCAACCATGATTGACCTGACCGAACGCATAAACGCCATTGAGGCAACCTACCACTCGCTCCAGGAGCATCTTTGACCTATCTGCCAAAAAAATTGAACTGAATTCACTCAGGCTCGAAAGCGCAGAACAGGAATTCTGGAACAAGCCAGATTCGGCACAAAAAGTAATGAAACGCATTTCCCAGCTCGAAGACCAAATCAACGAGTGGGACGAAATCGCAATCGAAATCGACGGTCTGCGATCATTGCTTGAGTTGGATGACGGAAGTCTGACTGAGGAACTCGAAGCAAGTGTAACAAAACTGGAATCAATCCTGGCTGAAAAGGAAATCACTATCCTGCTTTCCGGGCCATATGATCAAGGCAACGCTTTGCTCGCGATCCATGCCGGGGCGGGCGGCACAGACTCGCAGGATTGGGCAGCCATGCTCGAGCGCATGTACCTGCGGTGGGCAGAACTCAAGGGCTACAAGACTGAGATCCTGGACAGGACTGCGGGTGAAGAAGCCGGATTGAAATCAGTCACCATTTCCGTCCAGGGTAACCTCGCTTATGGATATCTGCGATGTGAAAAAGGCGTACATCGCCTTGTGAGGCTTTCCCCCTTTGATGCAGCCCATCGGCGCCACACTTCGTTTGCCCTCGTGGAGGTTTTGCCTGAAATCGAGGACAATGATGAAATTATCATCCGACCGGAAGATATAGAAATTGAAGTATACAAATCCTCAGGCGCAGGTGGTCAGAATGTTCAAAAGAACATGACCGCAGTTCGAATCATTCACCTGGCGACCGGGTTGGTGGTCACTTGCCAAAACGAAAGATCACAAACACAGAATCGTGAAAGCGCTCTTAAAGTGCTGCGTTCCCGGCTTTTTGAAATTCAGCAGCAGGAACGCAATCAAGAAGTATCCGAGTTGAAGGGTGAATTCAAGAAGGTCGAATGGGGAAGTCAGATTCGATCTTATGTACTTCATCCCTACCAAATGGTAAAAGATCACCGCAGCAATTATGAAACCACAAACACGCAAGCGGTGCTTGATGGGCACATCGATGGCTTCATCGAAGCCTATCTAAAGATGAAGCAGACCTAATCCAGTATCCTTGCCAACCTTAGCAGGTCTTCATCCAGTGGTTTACTCTTTCCGATCACTTCAGAAAATGGTGTCGTAGTAATTTGATTGTTTTGAATGCCGACTAACACTCCAAATTCACCGCGATCGATAGCCTCGATTGCACCCAGACCAAACTTGCTGCCCAGGACGCGATCTGCGGCAGTCGGTTCGCCACCTCTTTGAACATGCCCCAGGATGGTCGATCGCACGCTGAATCCATGCCGGTCCCGGTTGGTTTTGAAATACTCAGTTAGTGCGGCAGCGTTATATTTTGCACCCTCTGCGGCAACGATAATGGCGTGCGATTTCCCATGCTCATATGCCAGGCGGAGAGTATCTGCCAAAACCTCAATGTCTGTATCAATCTCAGGGAGGGTGATCGCTTCAGCACCGCCTGCTAATCCAGACATCAGCGCGATGTATCCGCAATTCCGACCCATTACCTCGACGATGAACGCGCGTTGATGCGAAGAAGCCGTTACCTTCAGACGGTCAATTGCCTCCAGGGCAATATTTAGAGCCGTATCGACACCGAGTGTGACATCCGAGCCATACAGGTCATTATCAATCGTAGATGCGATGCCTACAACGGGGAAACCCATTTCAGATAGCGCAAAACTGCCGGCTTGTGAGCCATTTCCGCCAATAACAACTAGCGCATCCACTCCCCTCCGGTTCAGGCTTCGGATCGCTTGCTCGCGTCCTTCAAAGGTTTTGAATTCCTCGCAGCGAGCGCTTCCCAGAACTGTTCCGCCACGTTGTAGAATGCCGCCGACCTCACGCGTGCCCATTGGCTCAAATAAACCGTCGATGAGTCCCTGATAACCATTTCTGACACCAAAAGTAGTCCAGCCTTTACTGACAGCACAACGAACCACGGAACGAATGGCTCCATTCATACCGGGCGCATCCCCTCCGCTGGTCAAAACGGCAATCCTCTGAATCATATTCACCTCACAACAGAATGATTTCAAGGTCTATTATAATTCACTGCATTATTTCATAGAGAGGTAATTATGGCGAAAGATATTCTTGTTTCCATATTGAGTGATGATTTGTTTTCTTTAAATTGGATGTCCATGTTGATTGTTAGAGACTGGCGCACACGGGTTTTCACCGAGGCAGGATTGATCTATCCTCCGGAGAAAGGAGCAGGTGAATCTATTCAATATGCAGATGTAGTTGTGGCTGATCTTGATTCATTCGTACAAAACACAAACCTCTTTCACATCCTCAATCAATATTTGGCTGAAAATCCCTGCCTTATTGTTATCGGCGTAGGGAGCAAGATCGAGCCACCTTTTTTTCAACGAATACCGACAGCCAATATCGGAGGATTTCTACTCAAATCCGAGATTTCCTCATCGTTGGCATGGGCTGTAAGTTTTGCGTATGAAGGATTGCTTGTTTTCACCCCCGATGCGTACAAAGCAGCTTTTGCGCTCGGATTCAGCTCAAAAAAACCTGTCAGGATAGTCAGATCACGCATTTACCCTGGTATGACCGACCGGCAATCTGAAATTGCACGCCTGGCGATCATCTTCTCCGTTGGAAGACGAGACCTTGCGGATGAACTGAAAATATCGGACCAATGGAGTTATGGTGTGGTCAGCGAACTCTATGAAAAGTTGGGTTTAAATGAACTGGCACAGGATAAGGAAGAGATCCTCACCCACCTGGAAAATGATCCAATGATCAAAACTCATATCGATGAGATCCTTGCAGAACTTGGGAATAGCAAAAAGGCGAAGGATCTGGAGACCCTTGCGTTTCATATT
>WOZA01000100.1:0-11080 GCA_011620505.1 Anaerolineaceae bacterium | reverse complement strand
AAAGCAATCAATTGATAATCGCCAGGCTCAACTCCTTCCAGGTAAATCCCTTCCAACACCACAATCCCAGCCTTCAATAACGGCAAATGACCACCATCCGGATCATCAAAAACCGCCACAGACAGGTAATCAATCCCCACCAATTTACAGCCTGTTTCAGCCAGGAACCTGGCACCACTGGCATCCAGTGCGACATAATTTTCGTGAAAAGAATGGGGGTCCGCCTTCACAATTTCACTATTTGCTGTTTTGAACAAGACGCGTTTCACTCCCTCAAATGCAACCGTCGCAAGAAAAGCCGCGCTGATAACCTTTACCTCAGGAGGTACAAGCACAACTCTTGCTCTGCCAATTAAAATATTCAGGTCGAGATCATCCAAGTTCTGCCCCTGATCCAAAAAGTGACTGGGCATATCAATATGAGTCCCCGCGTGAGCGCACATGTGGATTTCCGTCAGGTTGACCAGTGCGCCCTGGCTAATCTGTGAAAGCCAATTCAGCCTTACTTCCGGGTCACCAGGCCAAACCGGCATACCGTTTCGTATTGTCTGAGAAATATCATATATTCGCATTTTTCGAGCCTTTCTGGCAGGATTATACCGTTCTGATAGGTAATGATAGTCATAAGCGATAAAATAGATACTAATTGAGGTAGCAATGAGAAAAGTATACATTTCTGGCCTTGGCCAGGTGCCTGTCACTGAAAACTGGGAGAAATCAATAAGGGAACTTGCTGGTGATGCTGCGTTGCTTGCAATGCAGGATGCAGATATTGGCTATCCGGATGCCCTCTATGTTGGCAATATGATGGCCATCACGGCAAACAGGCAAGCCCAGCTTGGCACGATGATGTCCGACTGGCTCGGCTTCCACCATAAACCCGGATTGGCTGTCGAAGCGGCCTGTGGATCAGGAGCAGCAGCTTTTCGGGCAGCCGTAATTGCCATCGCGTCAGGTGAAATCGAGTCTGCCCTGGTTATCGGTGTCGAAAAAATGACAGATTCACCGGGATCAGAAATTACCGCCAGCTTGGCAACAGCCGCGGATGCAGAGCTCGAAGGCGATTTTGGGCTGTCCTTCGTCGCCATCAATGCCTTGATCATGCAGCGTTACATGTTCGAATATGGCTGGCGTCATGCAGATTTTGCGGATTTTTCACTCAATGCCCATGCTAACGCTGCCCACAACCCATACGCTCGATTCCAGAAAGCAATCTCCAGAAAATCTTTTTTGGACGCGCCCATGGTCGCTGAACCAATCAACCTGATGGATGCTTCCCCGATCGGGGATGGCGCGGCTGCTATTGTGCTTACCAGTCAGCCACTTTCTCACAATCATCCCCAAGTCTTTGTTGCGGCATCTGCCTCCTGTACAGACACCCTCTCGGTCCAAAACCGGAAAACACCCACCTTTCTGACTGCTGCTGCCAACTCAGCTAACCGCGCGTATGCGCAGGCTGGCATTGGACCGCAAGATATTGGTGTTTTCGAATACCATGACGCATTTTCGATCATGGCAGCCTTATCGCTTGAAGCTTGCGGTTTCGCCGAACCTGGCCGCGGTCCCCAATTGGCTTTGGATGGCAAGATAAAATTCGATTCGGAGATACCTGTTGCCACCATGGGTGGGCTTAAAGCCCGGGGGCATCCAGTTGGAGCTACCGGGGTTTATCAACTCCTCGAGGTCACGCAGCAGCTTCGCGGAGCTGCTGGTGCCACTCAAGTAAAACGCACCAAGTACGGGATGGCACAAAACATTGGTGGTTCGGGTTCAAATATCACTACCCACATCCTCCAGCGTGAATGATAAAATCATAAGGTACTCCAAATTCATCGAAATCAAGGAGATCATCCAACATGGAATTTCACATCACGCGTGCAGCCCGAGATAAGTACCAATTTGATGAGCTTCTTTTTTCCTACAATGGCAATGTCATCTTTGCCAATTTCCAGGCGTCCCGCAACTTTGCCCACCGGATGAATCAGCATCGAGCTAATGTTTCTGATGTCAGCACCTATGTTGCACCGGGACAGATCAACGCCCTGGGCCTGATAGACGAGGTTTTTCATCTCATTGTCAATCAATACTATAAGACAAACGGCACAACCCTGCGCCATGCGCTTTACACACATTTGGAGCAATCACTTGGCAAACCCAGGTTATTGGCGACCTTGAAATCCTTCAACCAACAATTTCCTCCCGTTGCTGTCTACACAGGTGAACAAACCGTTGACGAATATCTAAACGAAAGCACCGATGGCGTGCCCAACGCTGAAAATACTGTCGAAGAAATACTTCTCACCTGGCTGACAAACGTCAATCCAGCAGCTAATTCCTATCGTGAACTCTTTGATGACACGCTTCTCTATAAGAACAGCGCCTATCCACAGATTGTGGACGGCATCCAGATCTTCTTCAAGAATCAACCGGTTTTTGGACCGGAAAAACAGGACCTGGTTACCATGCTGCATACGCCTGCCCTGGTTGTGCCAACTTCGTTGACGGGTCAGCTCCAGTATATTCGTAACAATTGGTCTGAACTGCTGGGTTCGCTGCTCTACCGCTTGCTCGGTGGTCTCGACCTGCTCTCAGAAGAAGCCCGAGCGCTCCTGATTGGGGCGGGCGGCGGGTCCGGGCCTACGGTCGTCCCGGAATACGGCAAATACGATCCATGGGGCGAGAAACTCAGTGAAGAGGAAAATTTCAGCCTTGATAGTGACTGGATGCCAAAAGTGGTCATGATAGCCAAAAACACTTTCGTTTGGCTTAATCAGCTTTCAAAGCAGTATGGCAGGCAGATCGAGCGCCTGGATCAAATCCCGGATGAAACGCTCGACCAACTGGCAAGCTGGGGTTTCACCGGTCTATGGCTGATCGGTCTTTGGGAACGGAGTGACGCTTCACGTCGGATCAAGCAGATGTGTGGCAACCCGGACGCAGTTTCTTCCGCATATTCCCTCGCCCGTTATCAGATTGCTGAACGGCTCGGTGGAGAACTTTCTTACCAAAACCTCAACCAGCGCTGTACAGCTCGCGGTATTCGGCTTGCGAGCGATATGGTGCCCAACCACATGGGGATCGATTCAGATTGGGTTTACGAACATCCGGACTGGTTTATTCAATCCGATCAAAGCCCTTTCCCAGCCTATAGTTTCAATGGACCGGATCTCTCCACCAGACCTGGCACCAGCATCAACCTGGAAGATCATTACTACTCCCGCAGTGATGCTGCGGTCGTCTTCAAGCACTATGACCACGGAAATGGAAGAACGCGCTTTATTTATCACGGCAACGATGGCACCAGCATGCCGTGGAATGACACGGCGCAGTTGAACTACCTCAACCCTGAGGTGCGGGAAGCGGTCATTCAGACCATTCTCTCAGTTGCCCGGAAGTTTCCGATCATTCGCTTTGACGCAGCCATGACCCTGACCAAGAAGCATTATCAGCGTCTATGGTTCCCCCAACCAGGCAGCGGTGGAGATATTCCTTCCAGGGCAGAGCATGCCATGACGCGAGAAGCCTTTGATGCTGCCATGCCAGAAGAATTCTGGCGGGAAGTGGTTCAGCGGGTTGCCGAGGAAGTTCCCGACACCCTGCTGCTAGCAGAGGCATTCTGGCTGATGGAAGGCTACTTTGTGCGCACCCTCGGTATGCACCGGGTGTATAACAGCGCTTTTATGAACATGCTCCGCAACGAAGAGAATGAGAAGTACCGCCAGCTGATCAAAAACACGCTGGTTTATGACCCTGAGATTCTCAAGCGCTATGTGAATTTCATGAACAACCCGGATGAAAAAACCGCTGTCGAGCAATTTGGCAAGGGCGATAAATACTTCGGCATTTGTACTCTGCTCTCAACGATGCCTGGCTTGCCCATGTTTGGCCACGGTCAGATTGAAGGTTATTCCGAGAAATATGGCATGGAATACTACCGACCTTACTGGGATGAAACGCCAGATCAGGATCTGATCCGTCGTCACCAGGCAGTCATCTTCCCCCTGCTCCACCACCGCAAGTTATTTGCCAACGTCGATCGTTTCAGGCTGTATGATTTCCATGTCGATGGAGGTGCAGTAAACGAGGATGTGTTTGCTTATACCAATCACCAGGATGGTCAATCCGCACTGGTTGTCTACCACAACAAGTTTGCCGAAACTTCCGGTTGGATTCACACATCCGTTCCTTACCTTGTAAAGCAAGGCAGCGAAGGCCACCTTGAAACCCAAAATCTGGCGGACGCTTTGGGATTGAATGGCAATTATACTGACCTGGTTTTATTCCAGGATCAATCCTCCAAGCGCTATTACCTACGAAGACTCCAGGAATTCCGCGATCAAGGTCTTTTCGTCACACTGCAATCCTATGCCTGCCAGGTTTTCATGAACTTTAAGATCGTTTCCGGTCTCCACTACGAGCAGTTATTCCAACGGTTAAACGGACGCGGAGTCACGGATCTGGATAGAGCAATAGATGAAATTGTGTATGAGCACTTGCTAAATCCCTTGGAGCAGGCATTAAGCCTTACCAATCTTCACGAACTGTCAGTAATGGGCTCTGACCCTGGAGATGTTCTAAATGAGCAGATACTGATCGATCGCAACCTTGCCTGGCTCGATCAGGCTGATTTAGCAGCCAGATCTATCATGGGTTATCCCATTCACGATCGGGAAGCAGCACATCTATCCTGGACCAAACAACTTAAGATCCTGACCTCCCTGGAAGAATCGACCGAAAAACTCGGCCTGGCAGCCAGCAAAACTGCTGGCGACCTAAGCCAGACTCTGTTTGATGGGATCGAGAAGGATCCTCGTAAGTCTTTACTACTATTTGTATGGAATTTCTTCAGCAATCTTGCTGGTTCAATCGAAGAGCAGGATGTCGACGCCATCAATCGACAGATAGCCGATCGCAGACCAGTCAGTGAATTAATTGCATCGAAATTAAAGGAATTTGGCTTCAGCGACTACGAAGCTTATCGGGGTAGTCAGGCGGTCCGCTGGCTGCTAAACCAGGTTTCGGTCATCGATGAAGACACTACCAGCCAGAAATTCCTTGAATCGCTCCTGGCAGATCCGGTCATAACGGACTATCTTGAAATCAACACCTATAACGGCATTCGTTGGTTCAACAAGGAAAAGTTTACCGATCTTCTCTGGTACCAACGGGCTGTCAGATTTGTGCGACTGGCATCCGTTAATCTCGAATCCACAGAGGCATTTGCAACCATCCTCTTACAGGAAAGGTTGTTCAAAGAGCTTGAAAAGGCCGTTGAAGATTCAAGTTACCAGTTGGACCGGTTAATTGAGCTTCTTGCTTAATTCGTTTTGCTCATTTTCTGCTCGAATTAAGGTCTGAGACAGGATTGTATCTGCTCTCAGACCTGTTTTTTCACTTCGAACCTGGGACATCTCCTCGATTATCGCCGGATCAATTTGTTCTCCGGTAGCTTGCTGAGTAAGCCAGATCGCCTTCGCCGCATATGCAATATTATTCTGCGGTTCTATGCGGTGAAATTCATCAAAGAACCAGCCGCAAGAAGTAAACATGCGCTGGCATTCATACTGTGCTTTGAGCAGGGTGTCGAGTTTGTTCAGTTTTTGTTCATCCAAATCTGGTGCGCCACACTCGCTGCAGACATCTTTCAGTTTTTTCTGTCCGTGTTTCAGTTGCACAATTTGATTCCGAACTTCCCAGGGGTCAGAAACCAATTGGCTCGCATGTGTTTCGTATACCGCGTCCACCCAGGAGGAAATATGCCTCATCGCGTTGAAAAAGGGCTTCTTCCATCCGGCGCCAGGAGTACATGCGCATTCGGTGAACCAGCGATTGACCCCATGCATGCAAGACCAGGATGATGGCTCAATCAAGATTGCATGAGCCTCAGGCTGGTGATCACGCAGCCATAATCCAGGCCACGACCACTCTATCCCATTCCTCGTACCTCCTCCATCGAGAATGTACCGCAAAAAATGGTCGCGGAACACTTGATGATGACCGTAAAGTTCTCCATCACTGGCGATCAGGTTAAAATACGAGGTGTCCATCCCCTGGTGGAAGCGAATTGAAGATAAAAACTCATCGCCATTCTCAGTCGCTTTGGGTATGAAACTGACCTCGGTACTCAGTTCACGATGAAAAGGGAAAATGATGAAGGGTTTTCGTCCACCTGGGAGTTCGACAAAATAAGGACCGGGTTTTGATTCTAAAGGTTGAATTTGCCAGGGAGCCAGTATGGTGAACTCCAGGCCACAATCCTGCAGAACGCACAGGGTTTCAATATCAACTGCTGTTTCAGGTAACCATATCCCTTGCGGTTGATGACCGAAGCGATAAACAAAATCCTCCACACCCCAGCGTACATTGGTAACCTTGTCGCGATGTGGAAGCAACGGCAGAATGCTGTGATTATAGCCCTGTGCCAGGCCATTACCGACACCAAACTTCAGGAAATTGGCTCGCTCCAGTTCAACGATGCTTTCAGCAACATCCGGGGCATAGCCCCACATCCAGTCAAACAAGGTTGGCCCAATATTAAAGCTGATCTTGCCAAAGTTACCCATACGGGCATTCGGTTCATAGCATTCAGCCAGAATCTTTTCATTCCAATTATGAAATGGTTCAGCACCCCGCTCGTCCGGAACATAATTGGAAATCGGATCTTCCCTCGGGGGTTGGTAGAAATGTCCATGAACGCAAAGTGGCATCGTGTTATCTCCTCAGAGCTGCGTTTAGATAGTCAATTTTATGCTTCATGCGGGCTGGATTGATACCGAAGTTGCGCGGCATGCTGTCCAGATCACAAGTTCGGTTTTCAGCCAGGTAATCCATCCAAAAAACGGTTGTCGGAAAGTCCTTGATTCGATTTTCGAGTAACTGAGTCAAAAAGCTTAACTGAACAGGGTTAAAGTCCACGTATCGCCGCCTCAACTTCAGTTGCGTGCCAATCAACTTCATCACATCCAGAAAAGGAAGGTGTTCTGGCCCACCCACCTCGATGATCGTGTTTTCAGTTGAAGGCATATCCAACGCCCAGATCAGGCTGGTTACCAAGTCCTCCACCCAAAGAGGCTGGACCAATGTGCTGCCATCACCCGGCACCAAAACCAAGCCGGGAGACATCTTGATCAATTTTGCGAGGTTGATCGTGAAGTTATCACCCTCACCATACACCATGGAACTACGGATAATTGTGTAAGTCAAGCCAGATTTCCGGATAATGCTCTCCGCAATTCCTTTTGCTTTCATCAATCCATAAGCGGAGGCTCTATCTGCTCCTAAATGACTGAGGTAAAAGAATCGCCTGACACCAGCCCTCTTGGCGAGACTTGTCAACCGATCAAGGTCATTTACCTCGGTTTCCATCAGGTTAGCCTTTACACCAGCCCGCTCCACCCCAACAAGGTGATAGATCACCTCCACTCCTTTCAGAGCCGAACTAACTCCGCGCTCATCGTCCAAGGAGCTCAATGCAACGTTTATGCCAGTTTGTCTGGGAAGGTTAGCCTGATCTATTCCGGGCTGCAAAAGCAAACGATATGGCATTCCCAGTTCAGCGAGATGACGGACTAAATAACCACCAATGAAACCAGTCCCACCAGTTACTAAAATCATGGCGGCATTATAGCAGAAAAACCTATTTGGCATATTACTTGCACAATAAATGTAAGGCAAAATGTGACATGGACGGATGATATGGAAAAACGACTGGGCTTTCATTACTTTCAGGATTATGACCACTACCAGATGCGGGACCTTGAGCTTTGGATTCCAGAACTCGCATCTCTAAAAGCTTCCTGGCTGGTACTTAAAGCGCCCTCAACCGCTGCCATCCCGGAAGAATTCATAACAGGCTTGATCCAGGCAGGCATCCAGCCGATCTTGCACTTTGACTTTCAGGTGAATAGTGCTGTACGCCCGGAGGATTTGCGAGTTTTACTTTCATCCTACTCACGTTGGGGCATAAAATATGTCATCTTCTTTGATCGCCCTAACACCAAGGCTGCCTGGACCGATGGGAGTTGGTCCCAGGGAGACCTCGTGGAGCGGTTTCTTGATCGTTATTTACCTTTTGTCAGCCTGGCTGAACAAAACAGTATTATTCCTGTCTTCCCCCCTTTGGAACCAGGTGGTGATTATTGGGATCTGTCATTCCTCAAAAAGGTCCTGCAGCTGGTTCAACAACGGCGCTCATTTGACTTCAGCTCGAATTTCCATATGGCAGTCAGTTCTCAGACGTTTGACCATCCCCTCGATTGGGGTGCAGGTGGCCAGGCGCATTGGAAGACCCCGCGTCCATATAGCAAGGTGGACCTGGGTGAAGAAGATCATATTGGCTTTAACACCTGGCAGTGGTATGCTGACTTGGTCAAAGAGGTTATCAATGTCAATCCTAAGTTTTTCCTCTTTTACTATGGCATGTCGCGCGTAGCTGGGGATAAGCTGGACACCAATAACAGTTTCGAACAGATGGTTGATATTGCCCTGTCGCTATCTGAAGACACCGCCAAAGCTAATGCCCTGCCTGATACCGTTTTGGGCTGCTGCTTCTGGTTATTGAGCGCAGCTGAGAATGATCCTCACGGTAAAACCTCGTACTTTGACACAGCAGGAAAGCCAAAAGAAGCAGGTATCCCTGCGTTCAAGCAAAAGATAGAAGAAAGCAACAAACAAAAACAGGAATATGCAGTCTCGAACCGACTTGCGGAATGGATTTATCCAATTGACCACTATCTGCTCTTGCCTTCCTATGATTGGGGTATTCCTGAAAACACACTTGACCGCATCCGCCCCATCATCCGGGATGCCCGCCCAACGATTGGCTTTTCCGTCATCGAAGCCACAAATGCCCGAAAAGTTACGGTTTGGAATGAGAATGGGGCATTTTCCGAACATGACATCCAACTATTACGCGAAGCTGGTTGCCTGGTTGAAGAACAACTTGTCAACAGCATCGGCATCACTGTCTAAATGAGGAGAACAACATGAACAATTATTCCACTTATACCAGTCAGGTCCCACTCAACACAGCATTACCCAAGATTGTTGTCCTCGGTTTGGGTGGTGGCGGTTCAAATGCGATCAATCGCATGATTGAGAGCGGCATGCAAGGCGTGACCTTTATCGCCGCAAACACCGATGCACAAGCATTGGCGAACAATATGGCTCCCAACAAGATTCAGCTTGGACCAAAATCCACGCGTGGATTGGGAGCTGGCGGGCTGCCGGTAATCGGTGAAAGTGCGGCCGAAGAAAGCACAAAAGAGTTAGCCAACCTACTACACGGCGCAGATATGGTCTTTCTGACAGCTGGTATGGGAGGTGGGACCGGTACCGGTGCAATTCCGATCGCTGCCAAAGTTGCCAAAGCCTCTGGCGCAGTGACGATCGCGATTGTTACCAAACCTTTCTCGTTCGAACTCGGACGTCGTCAGCGCAATGCCGAAGAAGGTCTTGCCAAATTGAAGGAATATGTCGATACTCTGATCGTCATTCCCAATGACAAGCTCATAGAAATTGCACCCCGTGATCTCCCCTTGGAATTGGCGTTTACACTTGCCGACGATGTCCTGCGGCAGGGTGTCCAGGGAATTTCCGAGCTGATTACAGAAACCGGTCTGATCAATGTTGACTTCTCCCATATTAAGAACATTATGACCCGCGGCGGCGGTGCCCTGATGGCAATTGGCACTGGCAGCGGTCCGAATAAGGTGCAGCAGGCAATCGAAAAAGCACTGCATCACCCACTTTTGGACGATATTGACCTTTTTAGCGCTACTGGAATGATCGCCAACTTCACCGGCAGCAGTAATATGTCCTTCAAGGAGGTCACAGATGCCCTCCATACGCTCCAGCAAGCTACCGGCTCACATGCAGACATCATTCCTGGAATTATTACAGATCCACGCATGGAAGATCGCGTCCAGTTGATTTTGATTGTCACTGGTATAGGCAAAAAACCTGAACAGACACTTGCAGATGCTTTTGAAAAAGCCCCTGCACGATTTGAACAAGAAGAAACCAGCAGTAATTCAACCTATCAGGAAAAAGAAAGCCCTGTCCAGGAAAATTTCAATGAGATTAGCTTATCAAGCTATGGAAATCAGCCCAACATGACTGACAATTTGTCAGTACCAGCCTTTCTCCGTAGAAGGCAGAATAACAAGTAGGTTAAGTATGAAAGCAAGCTCCATACAAAAGGTTTCTGACAAAGTCAGCGCCAAATACCCCAAACTGAGCGGGAAACACCCAAAAGTGACGGAACAGTCCCCCGGGCGTTATCTGCTCATTTATGCTTTTGCGGATGAATTACCAGGCGGAAAAACTATCCAACAACAAGTACGGGTGGTTGCAGACGAAGAAGGTAATATCAGTAAGATGTCTGTCTCGAGAGGATAATATGGAGCGCTCTGTCTTATCCCCACGCGTATCCTTCCTTAAAAAGGCCGGTAAAGCCAGTCGGAGTTCAAGTGATCCCACAGATAGTTATCAGGATATCCGGTTATCCTTTGACACCCAACGAATTCAGAGAGCAAAGTCTCCGGAACCCGTTGAGTCCATCCTGCTGGACGCCTCATATACCCAGGAATTGAGTTATCAACCGACTGTGCCGGTAAGAACTAAATCCATAGATCCTGAATTACAACAGGGAGAGACTCTGGCAAATCGGATCGGACGTATGGACTTTAGGAAATCGCAGGCATTGATGCTTTTTTCAATCTCTGCGACGGGGTTAATGATAGGAATTCTAATTTCCTTAATCTTGTAAACAAACTTAATTATCCAGAAGTGATTGCGCTTTTTACCAGCTCAATCACTTTTTCGTGACTCCAATCAGGTTCAATTGCGAGTATCTGTAGCTTTTCAGTATGTGAAACAGTCTCTCCAGGTTTCAATTCCGTCCAGGGGCTCAAACCCTCTAACTCGAGCATATAGGTATCAAAGTAAACTTCAACATTGCTTCCCAGATCAGGGAAATCAGAAGCGCTTGCATCTTCTCTGTTGAAATCAAAGGTCTTGATCACTAAAGATTCCCCTAACCGATATGCGAGCCATGGATTACGGAGATATGTTCCAACCT
>WOZA01000167.1:14356-19167 GCA_011620505.1 Anaerolineaceae bacterium | reverse complement strand
AGTTCGAAACTGATGGTGGTACCGACACCAGCCGTTGATTCGACCCAGATTTTGCCGCCGTGTGCTTCCACAATCGCGCGCGCAATCGCCAACCCCAACCCGCTCTGATTACTGTCGGCATGCCGGCTTTTATCCACACGATGAAACCGCTCAAAAATATACGGCAGTTCCTCCGCGGGAATGCCTTCGCCGTTATCCGTGACCGTGAATAACAGCGCGTGGTTTTCTTTTACCTCTGAAACCCCCAAAGCGATTTGCCCGCCAGCCTGAGTATGCCTGATCGCGTTGGCAACCAGGTTTTCCAAAACCTGCATTAACCGCCCCTCATCGCCTAAAAGCGCAGGCAAGCCTTCATCCACCTTGACAGCCAAACCAATCCCCTTCTGCTCAGCCTGCAGGCGAAAAACCTCGCTGACCTTATTCAGCAAACTCGCCGGTTCCAGCGCTTCACGGCTGATCAGCAGCTCGCCGCTGTCGGACTGCGAAAGCGTACGCAAGTCGCTCACCAGGCGGTTTAGGCGGGTTATTTCAAGGCCGAGCACGTCCAGCCTCTCGGGTGTCAGTTCCAGAGCGCCTTCTCTGGCTGCTTCCACGTAACCCCCAATGACCGTCAGCGGCGTGCGCAAATCATGCGCGATGTCGGCAGTCATTTGCTTACGCAGTCGCTCAGCATTTTCTATTTCCAAGCTCATGCGATTGAAGGACTTGCCAAGTTCACCAAGCTCATCGCTTGAATTCACTTCCACTAACTGTGTGCGTTTGCCCTCTGCCAGGTTGCGTGAAGCGGCTGTCAGGGCTTTGATCGGCCGAGTGAAATTTCCAGATACCAACAAGCTGAATAGCGAGACCACTAACACCGCAGCCAGCAGCGTCCAAAGCAAGCCTCGGTTGACCTGATCCAGGAAATTTTGCTCCAAGGCGGAGTAGCTGATTGAACGCGAACTCAACAAAGTGCCCACCTGCTCACCCTTAAAAAGAATTGGCACACCAGCCTCCAATTGCTGCTGTGTCAACTGGCTGCCGGTTGGATAGAGATCCTCCAGTCCAACCACGACGACACCCTCCGCATCTGCCAAACCGAAGGTGCGCGGGCCAGCCTGCACACCTTGCTGGGTCTGATTGCCTCCCTGTCCGCGTCCGGATCCATGCCCCGCCATCACGCCAGCCGTTGAAGACAGGATTTCATCCACGCCATCCCAACTGCCATTTTGGGCATAAAACGCCTCAAGCAGCGCGAGTTTGGTTTGCGATTGCTGATCGAGCACATACCGCTGGAAATTTTCCGAAATCAGTGAGCGAAAAAAGAAGGTCAATGCCAGACCTGTCAGCAGGGAAACGCCAATGAAAGCCAACGCCAGTTTGAGAGTGATCGATGTTTTCAAGGGCGCTCCTGGTTGTTCATGCGATAACCGACACCAAAAACCGTTTCCAGGTAGCGCGGCGTGGCTGGGTCAGGCTCGATTTTCAAACGCAAATTTCGGATATGGACATTCAATGTACTCTCCAGACCGGTGAAGCCACTCTCGTACAAGCGATCCACCAGCTCCGTGCGCGAGAAAACCCTGCCCGGTGTTGCCATCAATACTTCAAGCAGATCAAACTCAAGCGCGGTCAGGTTGGCTACCTTTTCCCCAACCTTCACGCTATGCGCAGCCCTGTCCATCACCAGGTCGCCCACCCGCAAGATGCTCGCGGGCTCCACAGGCGTCTCCACCCGCCGCAGGGCCGCCCTGACCCTTGCCAAAAGCTCCCGCATTCGAAAAGGCTTGATCACGTAATCGTCCGCCCCCAATTCCAAACCGAGGACTGTATCGGTTTCTTCTTCTTTGGCGCTCAGCACGATCACAGGCACCTGGTTTTCCCGCCGGAAAGCGCTCAGAAACTGGTAGCCATCCATTTTTGGCATCATGATATCCAGCAGCACAAGATTTGGGTGCTCGTGGCGCGCGACAAACAGCGCTTCCTGCCCGTCGGTTGCCGTAACCACGCGGTAACCCTGGCTGGCAAGGTAATCTTTCAACAGGGTGCGAACACTGGATTGGTCATCCACAACAAGGATAGTTTCTGTCATCTCACCTCAATTATAGGGTAGAAACATAACAAAATATCATTTAGATTTTATGTAGATATGGGCAAAAGACAACCTCTCCATGATTTCTCACCAAGGCTATTATCCGTTACAATTGACCAAAAGCAGCACGTTTCTAACGTTCTGGAGGAATACTATGGATCCAATTACACTCATTCTGATTGCGCTTGCGGTTATTATTCTGGTCATCGTTGGGGTGGTTCTCTACCGCACCAGTCATTTTGCCATCCAGCTCCCTGAGGAGCATCCCATCCCACTGGAGGAGGTTGACGGCGAAGAAGTTGCCAGGCACATCGGCCTGGCAATCCAAATGAAAACGATTAGCAATGCAGACCCCGCGAAGGTGGATCCCTTGCCCTTTGAAGGCTTGCGCAATCTGCTGCAGATGCTCTATCCCCAGGTGGAAGACCACCTTACGCGCGAGGTCATCAATGACGGCGCGCTGCTCTACACCTGGCAGGGCTCCGACCCCGACCTGGATGCGATCGCCCTCGCCGCCCACCAGGATGTGGTGCCGGCAAACGAAGCCCCCGATTCCGGCTGGTCTTATCCGCCCTTTGCTGGCGAGGTTGCCGATGGTTACGTCTGGGGACGCGGCGCGCTGGACTGCAAGGGCGTGCTCATCAGCATCATGGAAGCCGTCAACAACCTGATCCGGGAGGGCTTTGAACCCCTCCGCACGGTTTACCTTCTCTTTGGGCATGATGAAGAATGCAGTGGTTCACGTGGCGCAGCCGAGCTTGCCAGCGTTCTTGAAGCTCGGGGGGTCAGGCTGGCGCTCTTGCTGGACGAAGGCGGCGCAATTTCCCAGGGCACTCTGCCTGGGGTGGAACGCCCCGTCGCGATGATAGGTGTGACTGAAAAAGGGCATCTCTCGCTTAAACTCAAAGCCACCACCAGGGCGGGTCATGCCTCTGTTCCTCCCACAGAGACCGCTATTGGCGCTCTCAGCCTTGCGATCGCCACCCTTGAAAACAACCCCTTCCCCCAACATTTGGAGATGGTTGAGTTCATGATGAGTTTTGTTGGCAATGAAATACCCTTCCTGGACCGGATGATGCTCGCCAACACCTGGCTGTTTGGCGGCACTGTAAAGCGTAAAATGCGCGAAGACCCGATCACCAATGCCAATACCCGCACAACCATCGCCCCCACCCTGCTGCGCGCTGGCGCTGCCGAAAACGTCCTGCCCGCCACGGCTGAAGGAGTGATCAACCTGCGCATCTTCCCGGGCGAGACTGTTCGCGAAACTTACGAACGCATCTTTGACCTGGTGGCAGACGAAACACTCGAAGTGCTTCCCCAACATGGCGAAACCCTGGAGGGCGATCACACCTGGGAGCCAACCGAGATTTCGAACATTGACTCTCCCCAATTCCGGCTGCTCTCCCGCCTGGCACATTCAGCCTACCCCCAGGCACTCGTCGCACCCTACATGATGAATGGAGCAACCGATGCACGGCATTATGCCAGCCTCTCCAACTACATCTTTCGTTTCTCGCCCATGGTACTCAGCCATGAGGACCAGGAAACGGTTCATGGTGTGAATGAACGCCTCTCCCTCGAGAACGCCGCCCGCATGGTGAGCTTTATGCAGGCTCTCATCCGTAACGCCAGCGAGCTGGATTTTGAAAGTTTATCGGATGAGGACAGCGATTTTTACGAAGAAGATGAAGCAGACCGGGAAGACCCAATTCGACGCGCGCAGGAACCGCTGCCAACCAAACCGCTCGACCAGGCTAAGTTGGAGGATGATGAATTTCCCGATTTGGAACCCCTGCCAGAAGATGAGGAGCCTTTGGCTGCCAAACCGCTCGCCCAGTCTGATCCGGAAGACTGACCTAACCTCCGAAAACGGATAAAAAGCCACATGACCTCACAAAAAACAACGCTCCCGCTCGATCGGGCTCGCATTCGCGCGCTGTTGTTTGATGTGGATGGCACTCTCTCCGATAGCGATGACCACATGGTCAACCGTTTTGCCAGAAAATTAAATTTTATCGACAGCATATTCGAGCCAGGATCTGCTCATCGCCTGGCGCGTTCGTTCGTGCATTTTGCCGAATCTCCCGCGAATTGGCTGCTCTGGATGGCGGACCGTCTGAACCTGGATCCGCTGCTGGCTGCTTTCCAGGACAGACAGGCAAACCAGGAAGAAGCAGAGCTGCAAAACTTTCCTGCCATCGCTGGCGTCGAGCCCATGCTGAAAGTCCTCAGTGGGCGTTTTCCTCTCGCGATCGTGTCTGCCCGGAATGAAGTTACAACCCGCCATTTTCTGCGCCTTAACCAGCTTGAAGAATACTTCCCGGTGGTTGTGACCTCCCAGACCTGCGCCCGTACCAAGCCTTTCGCCGATCCGCTCCTTTTTGCCGCAGCTCAGCTTGCGGTCCCAATTGAAAATTGCCTGATGATCGGCGACACCGTCACGGATATCCGCGCCGCGAAAGCTGCCGGGGCGCAGTCAGTCTCAGTTTTATGCGGTTTTGGTCTTGAAAAAGAATTGCGTCGGGCAGGCACCCAAGAAATTCTCGTGAGCACCAGCGAACTGGCTACCTATCTCACCTCAACACCCTTGTGAGGTAAATGACCTGGAGAAAATCGTCATCGCGAGCTTCTTTTGCGCCTGTGCCCGCGAAGCAGGGTATGGCGATCTCTTTTTATCTTTGTAGACGATCAAAACTGCAGACTGCCGCGCCCCTCACAAGACTGTAGATTAGATGCC
>WOZA01000167.1:9404-14256 GCA_011620505.1 Anaerolineaceae bacterium | reverse complement strand
TTCCACATGGTAGATAGAAATGCCGTTCCTGGTTGAGGCAGGCCTCAACCCTACATCATACAAATAAATATTCATTTTCTAGGACCAACAAGATCCTTCGTCATTTCTCAGGATGACAAGAATAAATTGTTCGGGATACAAAGACTGCAGTTGTAACTGTTCTACATCTCTGAACCCAGCTCTTTGAGACAATGCGGACTGCCATGCCCCTTCCGTACTGATAGGTTAGCACCTTTATCAGAACCGGGGTTCGCAGTGAGGCTCCTCAGGCACTAAAGAGGGAACTCAGGTTTTATCGTGCTCTCTGCCTCCAATTCGCCTACTTCTATCATTACTCCGCCTTCTTTTTGCAGGTCGAGCGTGTTGACGCGTTTATCCATCAGTCCGAAAAAACCAATGATCAGGCAGGCAGCTCCGCCAACGACATAACTTACCTCGGTACCAAAGTGATCCGCAATCGGTGCTGAAAGAAACAAGCCTATCGGCATCATCGCGAGAGTCAAGCTGGAAAGCAGCATGAAGACCCGCCCCTGCACCTCTGGCGGTACCTTGGTCTGTAGCAGTGGAC
This sequence comes from Anaerolineaceae bacterium, assembly GCA_011620505.1. Taxonomy (GTDB): domain Bacteria; phylum Chloroflexota; class Anaerolineae; order Anaerolineales; family Anaerolineaceae; genus Mesolinea. Next base: position 13,688 of record WOZA01000167.1, on the reverse strand, counting down.
CCAATGAGCCATTCGCCAAGGATGTCATCAGTCCAACCGTCCCCATTCCCACCAACGACCACATGTAGCGGTTTGCCGGGATCAAGCCAAAGGTAAGCATACCAACCCCAATCCCAATTATTCCCATTAACACTGTCCACACCCTGCGTTTAAAACCGCCCCAAACTCCCAACACTAATCCGCCAACGATACCACCAGCGCCCATCGCCACTTGCAGCCATGCCAACTCCTGAACTCCCTTGCCAAAGAAGCTGGTGACGTGCAGCGGCAGAAGGTTGCCTCCCGGCGCCAGGAACATATTCAGCAAACTTGCCATCAGGATCAACAGAAACAACCCAGGCCATGTGACAATATAATGTGCCGCCTCACGCACATCCGCCATTAACGATCTGGGAGTGACTTTGGTCGATTTTGGTTTGGCTTTGGGCTGCGGGACTTTGACTAAGAAGATCATCAGGCTGATAGCAATCGCTGCGGTTGCAATGTCTACCGCCAGCACACCCTGCATGGGCAGTAATTCCAACAGTAAAGCACCCAATGCCGGCGAAAAAACTGTGATCATCCCATCAACCGCCTGGTTCACCCCTCCCAGCCGGCTCAGGTGTTCTTTTGGCACCATCAGCGTGGTGGCTGCGGTGCGCGCAGGACCCTGAAACACGCCTGCAGCCGAACGAGTCAGCAAAATTGCGATGATGTGCCAAATTTGGATTGCGCCGGTGGCAAAGAGAACTGCCAGCACCACCGTAGCCAGTGCCACGACAAAATCGGCGAGGATCATCACCAGCTTGCGATTCCAGCGGTCCACCAACGCGCCCACGAAAGGACCAAGCAGGATGTTGGGAACCAGTGCGGCTGTGGTGGCCGTAGCAAGCACCGTAGCGGAACCGGTTTGCTTGGTCACATACCATACCAGGGCAAACTGGACCAAAGCGCTGCCCACCAAAGACACAATCTGCCCGATAGCCATCGGCAGGTAGTTACGCAGCCATCCTTTACCAAGAGGAGGTTCATCTTGATGAGCTATATCAGCTTGCTGGTCTGTTTCAGTCATGAATGTTTAGCTGGAATTCTTCTATAGTAAATTCATCATCAATGTTCATAAAGATAATCCTGGGGAGGAATGGCTGTTTGCCATTCCTCCGTTGTATGGGTCAAAACATCAAATCGAAATATAACGTTCGATTTGTTCACCAATCTGCGCCAGGGATGCCGCCCAGAACGCCTTTGAGCGGATATCGATCCCAAACCGTGCCGCCAGATCTGCGGCCTGAGCCTCACCGGTGTTGGTAAGCAGGGTTTTATAGTCCTCCACAAAAGCCTCTCCCCGCTCGCGATAAACGCTGTAGAGTCCTTTTGCAAACAAACTGCCGAAGGCGTAGGGGTAATTGTAGAAGGACAACTGCGTGCTGTAATAATGCGGTTTCCAGGTCCAGGCAAACTTGTTTAAAACGTCCTGGTTCAGTCCATCGCCGTAAGTTCTTCGCTGGGCGTCGAGCATCAGAGCGCTGATTTCATCTGCAGAAATGGTTGATTCCCTGCGCCTCTCGAACACCGCCTTCTCAAAGATAAAGCGTGAGTAGATATCGACGATGGTTTGTGCGTCACTGGAAATCGTGGTTTCCAGGATTGCCCGCTCCTCAAGCGGATCGCTGACCGTCTTGAGGATCGCGTTGAAAACAATCGTTTCAGACATAATCGAGGCGGTTTCCGCAAGGGTCATGGGTGTATTGGTTTGCATGGGCGTTTTACCCGCCTTGTAAGCACAGTAGTTATGGAAACCGTGCCCAAGTTCATGCGCCAGGGTTATCACCTGGTCGAAAGATCCATCGAAATTCGACATGATGCGGCTTTCCTGTATGGCATCCAACCCCATGCAGAACGCTCCACCGCGTTTGCCGGGGCGCTGCTCGGCGTCGATCCAGTGCTTCTCAAAGGCACCCCTGGCAAATTCAGCCAGCTCCGATGAAAAACTGCCAAAATGCTCCAGGATCAATTCGCGGGCTTCGTCAAACGAATATTCCTTGTTTACTTCACCGATCGGGGCAAACAAGCTCCACCAGGGTAATTTCTCGAAGCCAAGGATGCGAGCCTTCGCCTGGAAGTAGCGTCGGAACATCGGCAAGGCATCGTCAATTGCTGCCAGCATTGCTTCAAGCGTGCCGCGGTCAATTCTCGCTTTCACCAGGGAGGAATGCAGGCAATCCTCACGACCGCGCTTGCGGTCCAGCGTCACGACTTCGCCCTTGACCCCGTTCAAACAGGCAGCCAGCGGCTCTTTCAATTCTTCAAACACTTGCTGCTCCCGCTTGTAAGCGCGCTCTCTCACTCCCGCGTCTGGATGGGAGCGGAGGTTGATCAGCGCTGGCAGAGGCAAAGTTTGCAGCTTACCATCCAGTTCAAAATCAACGCTTTTTTGGGAAGTGAGCACGCCCTGCAGGTCGCCCCAAGCCCTTCCGCCCGAAAGGGTCAGCTCATTGGCGAGGCTCTCCTCTGGTTCGGACATTTGGAAACGGCTTTCCCTCGCCATTTCCAGCAGCCTAAATGCGTGATCATGCGCCGGGCCTGGAATCTCCAGCGCTTTATCCAGCCGGTCGCCGAGCGCGCCGAGCCAGGCACTGATTCTCACATCCAAATCGTGCAGCGGAAGCATGGCAATAGCCATTTTCGAGTGCAGCTGTTCAGCGGTTTTGTTAAAAGAATCCGTGGAAATAATTGCGCCAAGAAAGGAGAAAATCTTACCCGCTTTCAACTCCAGGGCATTGGCATCTTCCACGTAGCCATTCAAGGCGTGGTTGAGGGCCTCAAGGGATGTGGCGGGGTCAAGCAAAGGCAGAAATTTGGTTTCGAAGGTCTGGGTTGCTTCCTGGATGGATTTTTTTACAGCTTCCATGTCTGCTGTAAGTGTTGGATCGTCAAGAGAAAGGTAGAGATTGGAAAGATCCCAACGTGGGGGTGTGGTCATAGTTGACTCCTTTTCGATTAATGAGGGAATTATAACTGAGCCCTGCGTCTTGTTGGGCAGCTTGCATCATTTCGCTGGTTTTACATGTGAAAGGTGGGTTGGCGTAACAGAACCCATACAAACGATTGAGGCCTCTCATATTTTATTGGTCAGAGAGAGTGGTCGTAGGGTGGGCTGGCGTCAAAGACTCTTTAGCCGTAGAGCTCTCAAATAGCCAACCCACCAACACAGACTCCTCACATTCAACCGGTGGGTTGGCTTTTAAACACCCTCATAATTCCTCTGCTTCTTCACGCCAACACACCCTACATTGCTTGCTCTCCTTATTTCCATATGCCCAAACGCCAACCCGCATCCACTGCTTTCACAGTCAATTTCAAATAATCACCCTCCATTGAGGCCTCTCGTATCTAATTTGTCAGAGGGGGTGGAGGTAGGGTGGGCTGGCGTCAAAGACACTTTAGCCATAGAGCTTTCAAATAGCCAACCCACCAATACAAACTTCAAAAAGCACTATTAAAGTAAAATTCAAACTGTGCCAAACTATCATCGGTTCTATATTCCTAATGCCATTGTCGCATTTACTCTCGTTACCTATAACCGCTCACCGATATTTTCGAATACCCAGGTTGCCGAATTATTTCTGAATCTACTCAACAAAATCACTAATCAGTTTCACTACGAATGTATCGCATATTCGCTTCTCCCAGATCACGTTCACTTATTAATTCAACTGTCACAGGAAAATCCCAATTTTTCCCTACCCATTCGTGAACTCAAACGCCTTTTTTCTGTAAGCTACAAGAGATTAAACCCTTTGCTGCCCTTACCCAATTCTTCACGACAGAAACACCATGAGACAACAATCTGGCAGCGTAGATTCTGGGACCACGTTATCGAAGATGAACGAGACCTGGAAAGACATTTGAACTATATTCACTTCAACCCTGTAAAACATGGCTTCGCCGACAACCCAACCCAATGGCCTTGGTCAAGTTACTCTAATTACCTGGAGAAAGGATACTATCCCAAGGAATGGTCACCTGAACTGAATCAATTTGAAGATTCAGACAATTGGGGAGAATAAGCTAAATCATTCAATAGACTGAGATGTCGAGATGGCATGATCTTTTTGACTGGGTTTGCGCATTGTGTTCACCTACATTTTCTTTGTCGTGGGGTGGGTTGGCGTCGCAAAACCCATACCAACCATTGTCTCGAGAAAGCCAACCAACCAACACAAACACCTCACATTCAACCGGTGGGTTGGCTTTTAATCGCCCTCTTAATTTCCATACTCCTGAACGCCAACCCACCCTACA
>WOZA01000167.1:0-9304 GCA_011620505.1 Anaerolineaceae bacterium | reverse complement strand
CGTCTGCCGCTGGCGCGCCCAGCTATCGAAATGTAATACAGCAACTGCATTAATGATGTCGCCAGCCCCGCCACGTAGGTCCATGCCGCGGCATCCAGCATCTGTTTCACACCCACGCGTTCTTCCTCGTTGGCGACCAAACCGGTCTGGTCCAGCATCGCGCGAGCGCGTTTGGACGCATCCAGCTCCACGGGGAGTGTGACCAGCGAAAAGACCGCCGTGGACGAAAACAACACCACGCCGATTGTTGCCAGGTTCGAAAGGCTCAGCAAGACGCCGATCATCACCAGGATTACGCCAATGTTCGAGCCAAAGCTCACCAGCGGCACAATCGTGGTGCGCAGGCGCATCGGGCCATAACTGGTCTTATCCTGCATTGCATGCCCAAGTTCGTGCGCCGTGATTGCCATTGCTGCTACGGAAGGCTGATCGGCCACTTCCTGCGATAATGCCAGGGTATCATCGCGCGGGTCATAGTGATCCGTTAGGGTGCCCTTGGTGCGGGTGACCTTCACATTTTCAAGGCCCACCCGCGGCTTGAGCTGCTCAGCAGTTTCCAAACCAGTCAGGTTATGATAATTTCGCACCTGGCTCCACTTGTTGTAGGCAGATTTGACTTTGGACTGAGCAAAAAGGCTCAGCAAAAGTCCGGGGATCATATAAAGGAGGTATTCAAAGTACATAGTATTCTCCGTATTCGCGATTATTCCTGATAAATCACAGCGTTTTTAGGGCAATTCGCTGAGCAATAACTCTACAGCGGCATCCAGCTGCGGATCGCGGCCGGCATCGAAATCTTCCTGCGTATATTCCACGACCAGGTCCGGCGTCAGGCCAACGCCGTCGATCTGTTTCCCATTCGGGGTCAACCAGCGCGCGATCGTGATGCGCACGCCGCTTTCTTCACTCTGCAGGGGAATCCAGTTTTGGACTGAGCCTTTGCCATAACTGGTCTTGCCAACCAGTTTTGCCCGTCCATAATCCTGCAGCGCGCCAGCCGTTATCTCCGATGCCGACGCGGTTCCTTCATCGATTAAGACTACCAGTGGGATCTCCGTAGCCAGCCCGCCTTTTTTTACAGGATAAGAATCGCGTGTGCCGTCGCCATACTCCTCGTACAGCACCACACCATCTTTCAGGAATTCGGATGTAACCTCAACAGCAGTCACAAGATAGCCGCCACCATTCCCGCGCAAGTCAAATACGATGCCTTTGGGGTTCTGAGACAGCAAATCCTTCAAAGCTTCCCGCAATTTTTCGGTAGCAAGCTCGTTGAAAGTGTAGAGGGCCACATAACCAACGCCATCTTCCCGCATCTCATACTCCACCACCGGGATCTGGATGACAGCGCGGGTGATTGAGACATCAAAGGTTTCCTCACCGCGCTGGATGGTCAGTACGATTGTGTCACCAGCAGGGCCCAGTATTTTCTGTAAAACCAGGTCCCCAGGGATACCAGTAAGGTCTTCACCATTAATGGCAATCACCTTGTCTTGTGCCTGCAAGCCTGCAGCCTCAGCCGGGGAGCCCTTCATCGGCGAAATGATTTCCACGTAATCTCCGGTGGTATCCACCCACGCGCCGATGCCGGTGTATTCACCCTCCATCTCGGTGTTTGCCTGTTTAAATTGTTCCGGGTCCATGTAGGAGGTGTGCTTATCGCCTGTGGCTGCCAGCATGCCCTGGATAGCGCCGCGCATTAATGCGACATCATCCAGTGGTTGGTCCACAAAGTTCTCATGCAGTAACTTCCAGCTCTCCCAGAAAGGATCGAAGAGACCCTTCAGATCCTCCGGGGTAGACGCGCTGGTATAGTCCAGGCAATAACTATTGGGGGTCGCAACCTGCGGTTGGTCACCCTCAACCAGCGGTTCAACCGTCGCGCAGGCGTCATAGCCGAGGACCTGGCGGATTGGGTTTTTTGGAAGCACACTGGCAGCACCAAAGCCAAGTGCAAAGGTGCCTGCCAGCAACAGCACAGCGACTAATACCAACAAGATTGAACGAACAGTTTTATTTTCCATTACAACTCCATTTTAACCGCCGCTTTATGACGGCAGTTCTTCAACATGTTTATATCCATTATGCGACAAAAAGTGCGGCAGTTCTGCCAGACTCCTGATGACTGGATGGCTCGACTCCACCCTCTCAGCCGCCACACGCAAGGTCTGAATCCCGAGGGCTCTGGCAGTGTTTAGATTGATTTCGAGATCGTCCACAAATAAGGTTTCCTCTGGCAGAGGTCCACCTGCCAGCTTCAGCGCGATCTCGAATGCCTCGGGGTGCGGCTTGCACCACGGTTCCGTATCCAGCACATCGATCACGCCCTTGAACAACTCTAAGATGCCCAATAGCCCAAGCACATTATTTGCATGCTGCCGGCTGGCATTGGTGAAGATCCATTTTTCCTGCGGTAAAGAACTCAGAGCCGCCTTGAGCTCCTGATCAGGGTGAATTTGCTTCGAAAGATCCACTCCGTGAACAAATTGCAGATAATCATGCACATCGATGCCATATTCAATGTTCAATCCGCGCATCGTAGTGCCATGCTCTTCAAAAAGGCGTTCACGCTTTTCAGGAATCTCATCCTTTGGAATTCCCACGACCTCGTGCATGTATCGGGACACGCGCTCTGTCAGAATTGGCCACACACCGACCGAGGTTGGATAAGTGGTGTCGTCAAGATCAATTAGTAGCGTTCTAACGGGCTTCATGGTCGTTCCACCCAACGATTTATTCCATTGGAGGGAGTAAAACCATCCAGTAGTGCCAGCAGCGAGGCAGGGTCATCCGTGACATAAAAAAGCCCCCGATGCTCGGGGTAAATGTAGTTTTCCTCAATCGCCTTCTCAATCATCGCAACCAGGGGATCAAAGTATCCGGCCACATTCAGCAGCCCGACTGGCTTATTGTGCAAGCCGATCTGCGCCCAGGTGAGCGCTTCGAAGAGCTCGGCGAAGGTGCCAAACCCGCCTGGCAGGGCAATGATGCCGTCTGCCAATTGAGTCATGCGCGCTTGCCGTGTATGAATATCCGGCAAGATTTCCAATTCGCTCAAGCCGGCATGCGCCAGGTGAGGCAGGTTGAGTCCGTCATTGATGACCCCAACCACCTTCCCCCCCAACGCCAAGGCGCCATCCGCTACCGCCCCCATCAGACCGGTTTTACCCGCTCCAAAGACCAGCGTGCGCCCCTGTTTTGCCAGGGTCTCACCCAACAACCAGGCAGCATCCAAATAGACCTGCTTCAGGTCATCAGCCGACCCTGCGTAAACAGTGATATTTTTTCGGAATGATTCAGGCATGGCACTCGACAACCTTCAAATTATACCCGCAACCAACACGCCCTCAGCCAGAATTAGAAGCCTGGGCTTATGCATGCCGCATATTGCGAATTTCGCGGAATTTCTCTTTCTCTGCAGGTGTCAGGTGCTCGGGCAAGTGCACTTCAATGCGGGCATAAAGGTCGCCATGTTTGCTGGGATTTTTGAGGTCGGGCATACCCAGACCCTTGAGGCGCAGGGTTTTCCCACTATCAGAGCCTTCCGGAATGGTCAGGCGGACTGGTTTGCCCAGTGTCTCCACGCTGACCTCACCCCCCAGGATGGCGGTGTAAAGGTCCACCGGCACTGTCGTGTACAAATCATCTCCTTTACGGGTGAAAGTCTCATGCGGCAGCACTTTTATCTTTAAATACAAGTCTGCTCCACCTGCCTGCCCACTCAGGCGCACTTTGGAACCAGTGTGGACACCCGGTGGAATGCGGGCCTCAATTTTGCGCCCACCCTCGAACTGCAGCATGCGGCTGGTGCCCGAGTAAGCTTCTTCGAGAGTGATCTCAACCTCGTGTTCCATTGGCTGAGCTCTCTGCGCGGCTCGCGGCGCCGATCGGCTGCTGCGGCTGTAAGTAGGTCCGGCGCTAAACCCGCCCTGACCGAAAAGCGTGTTGAAGAAGTCCGAAAAGCCGCCAAGGTCTCCGAACATGTCATTGAACTCTTCCTGCGAAACAGTGCGGTAGCCCTGCTGACCACCTTGCGGCGCCTGCTGCCAACGGCCCCAGTCAAAACCACCTGGCTGCCCGCCGGAGGATTGATAGCGCTGCCATTCTGAACCAAACTGGTCATACTTTTTGCGCTTTTCCGGGTCCGAAAGCACCTGATAGGCTTCATTCACTTCCTTGAATTTTTCTTCTGCCTGCGGGTCTTTGTTCACATCGGGATGATACCGACGCGCCAATTTCCGATAGGCGGTTTTAATCTCGCCTTCAGTGGCGGTTTTGCTGACACCAAGTGTGTTGTAATAATCCTTATATTCCATAAATCCAATCCAGCCTAAAGCAGCTTAATAATGTTTGTATCATAACCTTCCATTGTAGATTTTCCGTTAATCTTTGATGCATTCAGGAGAGGTCTGCTATGTAGGGACCTCGGGCTGATACGGGGAGCAAGCTGGCAATTTTTTCCATGATCACTTGCCCTGCAACTTTGACCTCATCCCGTCCGGGTAACTTCCCGGGTTCCCCGATGGCAAGCGGACCAAAAGGCTGGCCTATGCGACTTACCACGCGAGTTTTACGGCCTTTTTCCCTCAGAGTGCCAAAGATATTCCAATCATCCTCGCTAAAAGTGCCAATCGGGAGAATAGGAACGCCCAGGCGCAGCGCCATAAACGCTGCCCCCGGAAGCGGGGTGCCCAAAGGCGGCTTGTGCACGTGACCCTCCGGGAAGATCCCCAGGACGCCGTCCTGCGCCAATACTGCTTCGGCTGCGCGCAGAGCTGCCAGGTTTGGCGTGCCCTGCATGATTCGCAGTGTATCCCAAAGCCGCGGAAAGAGCTTCATGCTCATTGGCGCGTTGGGCATTTCGGCATCGCCGATAAACTCCAGGGGATACTTTGTGCTGTGAATGGGACCGATCGAGTCTAAAAAATGGAAATGGTTGCCCACAATCAGCAAAGGACCTTTATTGGGTAAATTCTCAGTGCCATAGACCTTATAGTCAGTTAAAATTTTTGCCAGGAAGCCGATCCCGCCTCGCAGTAAACCCCTCAGAAACTGGTTGCGCGGATAACGATATTTGGCTATATATTCAGATTTTGTTTCTTGCCTGCTCATAGACCGTCCTGAGTGTTTGTGTGTGTCTCTGAGTCAATTATACGGCAAACCCTGATCACTTTGCCTCCTCCACAGGTCGTGTACAGGCACTGGAAGGGTTTTTTGCCCACCTTCGCTGCTTTTCAGCCGTTGCCTGATGTTACAATTAACCGCATGGATACGGTCTTTCTCGGTAATACTCTCCTGCGCTGGCTGCAGGCACTATTAGTTCTTGCGGTGATCCTCACAGTCCTTCTCCTTTTGAGGACTATCTTTCGCAAAAAAGCTGAGAATGAAGCCAACCCTAAGCTACTCACGCGCCTACTCAGCCAGCTCATGCTGCCCACGGCTTTGATTGCAGCTATCTGGATTTCATCCCGGTTCCTCGAAATCTCCGCGCCGGTCAGCGCCTTGCTGCGGATCCTTTTGATCGCCCTGTTCACCATCCAAGTCGGCCGCTGGGCTAACCTGAGTGTCGACCACTGGATTGATCAGCAATCCTCAAAACTGCCTGGCGATGACTACTCGCGGCGCACCTCGCTACGCGGGATTGCGATTATCGCCCGCATCCTGATCTGGCTGGTTGTGGTGCTTGTCATCCTCCAGAGCATCCCCAACTTCGATATCGCCAGTATTATCACCAGCCTCGGTGTCGGCGGAATCGCCATCGGTCTCGCAGCCCAAAGTTTCGTTGCGGACTTACTCTCCAGCCTGACGATTCATCTCGACAAACCCTTTGAACCAGGCGACTCCATCAAAACGGGTAATTATAGCGGGACTGTTGAGCAGATTGGCCTGAAATCCACCCGGATTCGCAATCTTTCGGGTGAAGAACTTTCGATTTCCAACTCGGAGCTGCTGAAAGCCCCACTGCAGAATTTCAGCCGATTGCAGGAAAGGCGTGTTTCGTTCACCATCCAAATCGCCAACAACACGCCTGCCGAAAAACTCGCCATCATTCCTCAATTGATAGAGGGTGCCTTCCAGGACCTCGAAAACGTGCGGTTTTCGCGGGCGCACTTTCAATCTTTTGCTCAGACAGGGCTTGTTTATGAGATCGTGTATTTTGTGACCTCCCCGGATTATGATATTTTGGTGAAGGCACAGAATCTGATCAATTTTCGGATCTACCAAACCATGCAAAACGAAGCGATCTACTTCAGCACAATTCCTACGATCCTGCCTGAAGCATCATCTCAATCTTGAAATAGCCTGATCACCTTCAAGCCGACCATAAGGAAACCTGGCACTTCTTAAAGTTGGCTTGCGCGTTCCTGCAGCTCGATCTCCTCCGGCGTTTCTGCTTCGATGGTAATTCCGTGAGGGCGCGACTTGCCCTCGTCATCCACGTACACAAAAGTCAGAAATCCATCCACCGTCAGTTCTTCTTTGGTAGTCGCGCGTACGTAGGCTATCAGACGAGACCGTCCGGTCAGCACGATTTTCGAGTCAAATCGCACGACTTCTCCCGGTCTTACCGGTCGTTGGAAGGTCATGCCGTGAATCTTGAGGCAGAGCACGTATTGTGGCGGCAGCAGATCAGCCGCAGCGATAAACCCCGCCTCCACCAGCCATTCTGCGCCTCTCCCGGCAAACAATGTGCTGTGGTGGTTGAGGTCTTCCCCCTTCACCAGGTGATGGATTGTCAATGTTTTCATGCGCATGGTTCACCTCAGGGGATCATGATGATCAAATTATCAAAAGAAACCTTAAAACCACCGGTTTCGAAAGTTCCAGCTATCATACCAAAACTGCCAGGCGAAAATTCCGGGTCTTGGACTTCCCCCAACAAAATGCCATCCACTGCCAGCATTAGTTTTTCCCGGCTGCATTGGGCTGCCAGGTGGTAAGGACCAGGCCCTGCCAGTTGTTCGCTGTAGGTCCAGTCAATCAGGGTCGAAAATTCATCACCAACTTGCTTCCAGATCGTAAAGTAACCATCTTCGCTGATTTCAAGCGCTGTGAAGTTCTGGTCATCCTGCATACCACAGACGAATCCGTAGTCCGCATCACCCACCGATTTCACTACGCGCACATCCGCCTCAGCCATCAGGGCATCATAAGGAAAGTACTGATCCGACCAAAACCAATACATCGGCGAGATCACTTCAATGGAGTATTCACCATTTTCGTAAGTCCGCTTCCCATCTGCGTCAGCAGTGTTCAGCCAACCACTATCCGGATTTGAAAAATCATCCTCAAAAATGACCTCTCCAGTGCCTTGATAGATCACGTTTTGGCTTTCCCCGGTGTTGATAGCCACTTCACCCCGCTTGGCAGCCTCAATCATGTCTTTGGCGAGATTGATCGGGCGCAGGGCATTGATAAATCCGCCCGTTGGCACACAATCATCGTTCTCATCAATGTAACCATCGCGATTGGTATCCCGCACGGGTCGGCAATCCACGATATCAAGCGTTGCATCTCCGTAACCCATTTGGGTTGGTATCCCGATGATTTGCCCCTGTGAATTGACCGCCAATCCACCCGAATTCCCACCGGCAATTGTCCCACTGGTTTTAATAAACGCCCGGTTGCCGAAAGGCTCCTCAGAAGTAAAACCGCTGACCTCACCCCTGGTGAGCGTGATCGTTCCGCCCCCGATAACCGGATAGCCAAGGATTACGATCGACTCGCCCAGATCCAATGTGTCCGAGTCGCCAAGAGGCACGAAGGGGAGCTTGAGCAGGCTGTAATCCAGCGGGTTGCCTTGCATGTCCCAGGCTGGTTTGATAACCGCCAGATCCAGCAGCGCATCCGCCTGAACTACGTAAGCGTAGTAACTATCCACTGGCGGCTGGTCCTGGGCAACGGTCAGCGAGACAAGCAGCGCCACGACCTCCTCATACCTGGTTGAACTGACAACGTGATTATTGGTCAGTATTAATCCGTCCGGGCTGATGATGGTTCCCGAGCCAGTCCACCTTGGAACAGATTCGCCATCAACATCGACAAAAGCGGTGATCTGCACCACCGCCTGATAGGGGATGGCGCCGAGGTCAGGAGCTTGCTCTTCCGGAGAAACTCCTGGTTCCCAACCTGTGGGGGTAGTGCCAGTTATTTTCATCCTGGTCTCAATCTCGGTTATTGTTGAACCCGAAACAACCTGCCAATTACCCTGCACATCGCCACTCTTATTGGCCCTGAATCGAAAGACGAAGTCTTCAATCCCTGTCGGAGCGATGGTCATATCCAGCTGGATAACGCCGTCACCATTTGCTTGCTGTTCCATGCTTAACGGCGGGATGGAACCCTCGTAGCTTGCCCATTCAAAAAAATTGGCTTCAAAGCGGATTTCCTGCACGGTGGCATTGATCGTGTCGGGGTTGGAAAGTTGCAGCTCCAAATCAAAGACCTGACCCTGCTGAATGTCCATCTCCGGGTGTTTGGCGGTCACCTGCAGTTTCCCCCCACCACTTCCATTTGGGGCAGCACAGGAACTGGCAGCCAGTATTACCACCAATAAAAGCAATAAACCGTGATTGAACTTGACTCTCATGACTTTCATCACCAATCTCCGCAGAATCGTGAACACACTGTATTTTACATGAAAGAGACCAGGTTTCGATACTCAATGCACACCCTAAAATCACAGGTTGTATAATTGCCTTACCCAGCCAATGAGGAGCCATCCATGGAACAACCTTCAACCGTCCAAAAATCAGCCAAAAGCAACAATCTCACTGCGGTCCTCACAGCCGCAATTGCCATCCTGCTTTTCGCGCTCATGGTGGCAATCAGCATTAAACCGCTCTACAACCATTTTGCAGGACCTTTCGATGTTACTGCTGAGGAGTTGATTTCGTATCAAGGACCGGGTGACACCTTCCGCACTTCCGTCACAACCCATCCCAATGTGGCTCTGGATACCAATTTCTACTATTTTGAAAAACAAGAAGACGGCAGCGAGAAAGTCATCCATTCCTATTATGCCCTGCTGTTTGAGGACCGCCTTTTGTTGGCAAAATATCCAGGCCCCGGGAAGGGCGATAACCTCCAACCCGGACCGGTCACGGGTAAGATTGTCAAGTTGACGGATGAAGAAAACACCCAGGTGCTGCAGGCTCTCACGGGAGAATTCCCCAATCTCAAAGAGGCCTTTTTACCTTACCTCCTCGACACAACCGGGAATGATGGATTTTTATGGCTCTCAATCATCGGCATCGCTTTCCTGGCTGTCTTTGCCATCTTCAGCCTGGTCCACCTCATCCGC
>WOZA01000123.1 GCA_011620505.1 Anaerolineaceae bacterium | reverse complement strand
CAGAAACCAACCGCTGCCTGCCTGAACTAATAGGCTTTGACAAAGTTTTCGAACTCCGCCAGGAAACATGGAGCGCGCGCAAGCTTGTGCGGCGATTGCTCTGGCACCAGCGCGATCATATCGACCATATTCGCGATCTGGTGCTTTGTTAACTGCAGAAGTTAGGACAAAAACTCATATCCCCCATCTTAAACTAAAACAGCCGCCTCACCTGCGGCTGTTTTAGTTTCGATCAAAAAAGTGATTTGTCACAATCCGATCCTGTTCGTGCAATTTGAAAGGAGAGAAACAATATTAGCGCGAACAGTGACATATTAACCCGCGTTAGTTAACTCCATTTAAAAGAAATGTAATCAAATTGTTAAAATCCATTTACATTTCCATTAAACAATGACCCTGGCGCCACAATAGGTTCCTTTACCTCCCGGATGCTTTTCCAGATTTCCTTTTATAAATAGGGGCGTCTCAGGACCTTTTATGCTATTATTAGGGCGGTTATCACGATGAAATTTTGGAAAAAGACACTCCCTTTTATACTGCTTAATATCCTCGTTTCAGCTGCAACAGTGCTGACGGTGCTCTTTTTCTGGCAGCAAAAGAACCCCCTTCCCAACGCTGAACCCACCCAGCCAATCATCACCCCCATCCAGGGCAGCCAATCTTCCGCCGTCACCACCCCGACCACACAGATCCTTGAAGGTCGATTACTCCGGATTGAAGGCGTCTTTGGGGCAGGCGAGCTGCAGGTGGAATATATCCTGCTGCGCAACCCCAGCGACACAGCTGTGGACCTTGCCGGATGGCGGATCATCTCTGATGGTGGTCGGAATTACCGCTTCCCTAATTTAACTCTCTACCCCAAAGGTGCTGTCAATATCTATTCTGGTCCAGGCACCGACACAGTCACCGAACTGCATTGGAATTCCGATACAGCTTTATGGGTGAGCGGCGACGTGCTGACCTTGTTTGACAGCCAGGGGAATGAACACACACAATTCACGGTACCTTAGAGGACACACACTATGACTCAGGCACTTTACCGCACCTGGCGACCCGCCCTTTGGGATGAGGTTGTTGGACAGGATCACATCGTTCAGACTCTCAAAAACGCGATCGCGACCGACCGCGTTGGGCATGCTTACCTTTTTGCCGGACCCAGAGGGACCGGCAAAACCACGAGCGCTCGTCTGCTGGCAAAAGGGGTCAACTGTCTGGAGGAGTCGCTCGAAAAACGTCCCTGCAACCACTGCGCGAACTGCGTTGCGGTCAATGAAGGTCGTTTCCTGGACTTGATCGAGATTGACGCCGCCTCCAATACGAGCGTGGATGACATTCGCGAGCTGCGCGACAAGATCAATTTCACCCCCTCGCAGGGTCGCTTCAAGGTCTACATTATCGATGAAGTTCACATGCTTTCCACTTCGGCGTTTAATGCCCTGTTAAAAACACTGGAAGAGCCCCCATCCCATGTGATCTTTATTCTTTGCACCACTGAAATCCACAAAATCCCTGCCACAGTGCTCTCCCGCTGCCAGCGTCACGAATTCCGCCGCATCCCGGTGCCGGTCATTGTTCAGAAACTCAAGGAACTATGCAAGCAGGAAAAAATCAAGATCGATGACGATGCGCTGACCCTCATCGCCCGCCAGGCTACTGGTTCCATGCGGGACGCAATTTCACTGGTGGATCAACTTTCTTCTATTTCGAAGAAAATCACGCTCTCAATTGCCCAGGATGTCCTGGGAACTGCCACGAGTCAATCCGTGATCGACCTCGTGGAAGCCAGCCTGGCTGGTTCCAGCAGCAAAGGGCTCGAGATCATTCACCAGGCACTCGATAGTGGCGCCGACCCGCGCCAGTATGCCCGCCAGGTGGTGGATTACCTGCGGGACTTGCTGGTCATCAAGATGGAAGCTGGCAAACAGCTTGAACTCACCCCCGAGGTACGCGCCACCATGGAGGACCACGCTGCCCGTTTCAGCATGAATCGCCTGGTCAGCATGATTACTGCGTTTACCAACGCAGCCGTCGAGCTTAAAGCTAACTGGCACCCGGGGCTTGGGCTCGAGCTCGCCTATGCGGAAGCCCTGTCGCCTGAAGTTTTGCCCGTACCTAATGTGACCCCTCAACCCGAGCCCGAGCAATCCCTGCCAAAGTCAAATCCTAAAGCAAAAGCGAACACAACTGCTGCCGGGATTGCGCCCAAACCTGCTGAAGTAGAACGCCCCACACCGATTACGGGTCCCCTGACATTGGACCTGGTGCAGGAGCACTGGGAATCGCTGAAACGCGCTGTGAGAACGCGCAACTCCATCACCAGTGCGCTCTTGAATTCCTCCCGTTTGGTTGACGTGGACGGCAATACGGTTATTATCAATTTCAGCAGCAACCTGCTGCGGGATAATATGGCTCAGGAACAAAATTCGCGCCTGGTCTGCTCGGTGATGTCCAAGTACTTTGGCCAGGATGTGCGGCTGATTTGTACCACTGGCGAGCAAGATGCCCTACCGCGTTCGAGCGCAAATGGCGGTATGCAGCAGGTGGAAGAAACATTGAAGAAATTAGGCGGTCAACTCCGCGAAATACCCACTGAATACTCTGAAAAGGATGAATAATGGCAAAAGGATTTAACGCACGCCCCAGCGCATCTGGCGGCAACATGATGTCCCAACTGGCTAAACTGCAGGAGCAGATGGCCCAGGCTCAGGAAGAAATCGCAAATGAGACCGTCACCGAGACTTCCGGCGGCGGCGCAGTATCAGTGACGATGACCGGCGATCAGCAATGCAAAGCCATCAAAGTTGATCCCGATCTGCTGACGGATGGCGATGCAGAAATGCTCGAAGACATGCTCCTGGCAGCGGTCAACAAGGCACTCGAAAGCTCACGTAAGTTATCGGAAGAGAAAATGGCGCCCTTTACCAATATGCTCTCCGGTTTTGGCATGGGTCGATAGCAAACATGCGCACCATTCCTGGTCCAGTCCAAAACTTGATTGACGCATTTGCGCGCCTTCCCGGCATTGGACCCAAAACCGCATCCCGCCTGACCTTCTACCTGCTAAAAGCGCCAGCAGAAATCTCGCTGAACCTGGCCCAAGCGCTCGAAGCAATGCGGGCTGAAACCTCTTTCTGCTCGGAGTGCTTCAATATCACCCTGGCAGGCGAGGAAAAATGCGATATTTGCTCCTCCAGCACGCGCGACCAGGAATTGATCTGCGTGGTGGAAGAGCCTTTGGATGTGCTGGCAATCGAGCGCACAGGTGCCTTCCAGGGGAAGTATCATGTCTTGCAGGGAGTGCTCTCACCTATTGAAGGGATCGGACCGGACCAGATCAAGATTTTCCCCTTGTTGGAGCGCTTAAAGAATAGCCAGGTCCGCGAGGTGATCATTGCCACCAATCCCTCGATGGAAGGGGACGCGACTGCCCTCTACTTGCAGCAGCGCATCACTCCACTGGGCATCAAGGTCAGCCGCCTGGCAAGGGGACTTCCAGTTGGCGGAGATATTGAATATGCTGACCAGAGTACACTCCAACGCGCCCTGTCCTACCGGCAAGAGATGGAGTAATTGCCTGATACTTGTGCTGGCAGGGCGATCGTTTACCCCCAGCCCTCTGTGGGAAATCAGCAGAGATCAGTTCTGAACTGATCGGGGATTCGTTGCCTCAATCAACCCATCTCCGAGCAGATTTCAACCGATGCCAAAGAGAATCAAGGCAATAGTTACGGGCAGGAATACCCACCTATCATTAATTAACCACTCTGGCCATCAGTGAAACCGCCATGAGAATTGTATGATTCAGTACTGGCGCTGCAGCATTCCCCAAGGCATAACGCCAGGTCCATATTCATTCCCGTAAACCCCTGACACCTCCGGCAATAATGTCCTCATTTTGATTTTCTTC
>WOZA01000105.1 GCA_011620505.1 Anaerolineaceae bacterium | reverse complement strand
ATGCTTCACTATTTATGTTTCTCTTGAAGGCTGCCATCAACGAAGCTTGGCGCGCGGGCGGCACACACCTGCAGGTTTCGCCTTTGGATGACATCACCCAACCTCGCCCAGCCTTACCCGCGCGCTATGATGCAGCGGATATCGGTTATGCCAGTTTTTTTGCCCGCGCGGGTTTTAAACGCCTCGAGCCAGCTCCCGGCAGCCGCTGGGGCATCCAGCAAGAGTAGCCTGTTGGCGTGCCTGCCCACCATTTCCAACAAAACTGGGGTATAAAATAAGCATCTATTGGCATCACAAGAAAGGAGCGCCATGTACACCATCTCTCTCACCCCCGACATGCAAGCCAGTGCGCTCGTGTTGGGCTGTATGCGCCTTACACGCCTCTCAGGTTCTCAGCTCGACCTGCACCTCAAGACTGCCCTGGAATTGGGCATCAATTTTTTTGACCACGCTGATATCTATGGCGGCAATGGCGCCTGCGAGCGCCACTTTGGCGAGTGGCTGCGCGCCAATCCTAGTCTACGCCCGCAATTGTTGATTCAATCGAAGTGCGGCATCGTGCAGAATGAAGCGCGCCAAAACGTTGCCTTTGACTTCTCATACGCGCACATCCTCAAGTCTGTTGAAAACTCCCTGCAAAACCTGGGAATCGAACAGCTCGACGTGCTGCTCCTGCATCGCCCGGATGCGCTTTTTGAGCCGGAAGAGGTGTCAGCAGCGTTCGACGAGCTTTATGCCAGTGGTAAGGTGCGCGCTTTTGGTGTAAGCAACATGCATTCCGCTCAGATTGAGCTCTTGCAGAAGGCCACGAGCCACAAACTGATTGCCAACCAGCTCCAGTTTGGCCCGGCTCACACTGGCATGATCGATCATGCTATACGGATGAACACGAACTTGCTCTTTTCGGAAGACCGCGATTCGGCTACGCTGGATTACTGCCGGCTGCACAGCATGACCATTCAGGCCTGGTCGCCTTTTCAGTATGGCGTCATTGAAGGGACCTACATCGATAACCCCGATTATCCTGAGCTAAATACTGCGTTGGAAGAGGTTGGGCGGAAATATGGGATCACCAAGAATGGCGCGGTGGCAGCCTGGATCGCGCGTCATCCGGCAAAGATGCAGATGATCGCCGGCACGATGAACACCCAGCGACTGCGTGAGATTGCCGCTGGTATGGACATCCCAATCAGCCGTGAAGATTGGTATCGCATCTATACCAGCGAAGGACGCAATCTGCCCTAAGTTGGATGTGGAAATGGAACTGGCGTCTGGCAGTTAAGCATTCCGGAGGAAATATTCTGCGCAGAAATGTTAACTGGACAATTAAATAACGTCAGAATAACAAACTCACGCATTGAATATTTTGGAAAAGGTAAGTACTGACAGAAGTCAATGAACGAGGAGAGGATATGATTAAGGCAAGCGAATATCAAAAGATGCTGGAAGGCAATTTCGAGATCATTAAAGAACAGATAAAAGAATTGAGTGACTCTGAAATGCTCATCCAACCCCCCAATGGCGGTAACTGTATGCTATGGACCTTGGGGCATCTGGCCAATAACCTGCTCTCGATCCTGGGCTTTTTAGGCGGAGAGAAGCCCGAGGGCTTGGCGGACCTGAGCCGTTTTAAGTACGGATCCGAGCCGGTTTTGGGTCCTGAACCAGGCCTGATGACTCATAATGAAATAATGGATGCCTATAAGATGCTGCATCAGGCAGTTTTTGAAAAGATTGCCTCGATGACCGAAGCAGAATTTGACGCGGAAATCCCTACGTTCCAGGGACCTGCACGACGGGGCTGGATGCTGTTTTTCATGGAGTTTCACCATGCCTACCACATCGGGCAGTTGGAACTGCTGCGCAACCTGGCAGGGCATACTGAAAAGATCATCTAAGATGGTTTTGCCAGGCAATGAGTGCTTTTGCCTGGTCAGACTAACACAAGAGCCTCTTTTACCGCAATCACCACCACATTCGGGTGCAATTGGAGGATGGAAGCCGGCAATTGCGGGTCGATGGGACCCTTGATCATCCGGGCAATGGCAGAAGCCTTATTCGGTCCACCCGCCAAAAGCAGGATCAACTTTGCGCTGAAAATCGAGCGCATACCCATGGTGATAGCCTGTCGGGGCACATCGGCTTCGCTCGCAAAAAAGCGCGCGTTGGCTTTGATCGTATCCTCGTTCAGGTCCACCAGGTGCGTGTCAGCTACGAAGACTGTGTTGGGTTCGTTGAAGGCAATATGACCGTTATCTCCGATTCCCACCAACTGAATGTCCGTGCCGCCAAGCGAGGCAACCAGGTTATCGTATTCCGCGCAAGTCCTGGCGACATCGCGGGTGAGTCCGTCTGGAACATGGGTATTTTCGAGGGGGATGTTGATGTGGTCAAACAAGTTTCGCTGCATAAAGCAGCGGTAACTTTGCTCATGCTCCGGGCCTAATCCGTAATATTCATCCAGGTTGACAGTAGTCACATTTGAAAAATCAAGCTCTTCTTCCAAATGGTAGCGGATAAGTTCCTTGTAGGTACCCACAGGGGTTGAACCTGTGGCAAGCCCAAGCACACAATGAGGTTTGAGCTGCACCTGGGCAGCGATGATGCGGGCAGTTTTCCGGCTCATTTCAGCATAATCAGTACATGAAATAACGTGCATGGGACACTCCAAAGGAAGTTTATCGGTTCGAGTATTATAAACCTATCCGGGTAGAAACAGGCTCCTAGCGCTTAAGCGCGGGTATAATCTGAGAAAAGAACAGAGAAAGAGGAGAGCATGACGGATAAATTAGCCTGGATAGATGAAGAATTAGCAAATCTGAAAGAGACCGGTTTTTATAACACCATTCCCACGATGGATTCTCCGCAGGGAGCCTCTGTGGTAATCAACGGAAAGCGGGTGCTCAACTTTTGTGCCAATAATTACCTTGGTCTGGCCAACCACCCCCGTTTGGTCGAAGCAGCTACCCAAGCCATGCAAAAATATGGCGTTGGTCCTGGCGCGGTGCGGTCGATTGCCGGTACCATGACCCTGCATCTCGAGCTCGAAAAACGTATGGCTGAGTTTAAGCATGTGGAAGCCGCAATCACATTTCAGTCTGGCTTTACTGCCAATGGCGCCACCATCCCTGCCCTGGTCGGCAAGGAAGATGCCATTTTTTCTGACGAACTTAACCACGCTTCGATCATCGATGGGTCGCGCCTCTCCGGCGCTACGATTCACCGCTACGCGCACTGTGACCCTGCGGATCTAAGGCGGGTTATCCAGGAAGCGGCCGGCACGTACCGTCGCGGTTTGATCATCAGCGATGGTGTATTCTCGATGGATGGCGATTATGCCCCCCTCGACAAGCTTGTGGAGGTGGCAAAGGAATTCGACCTGATGACCATGGTCGATGACGCGCACGGTGAGGGAGTTTTGGGCGAAGGCGGTCGCGGCATAGTGGACCATTTCAAATTGCACGGCCAGGTGGACGTGGAAGTCGGCACCTTCAGCAAGGCCTTCGGAGTGGTGGGGGGTGTGGTTGCAGGTAACGCTAAAATCGTCGAGTGGCTGCGCCAGCGCGGGCGTCCATTCTTGTTCTCATCAGCAGTGACTGTACCCGATACGGCTGCCTGCCTGGCAGCAGTGGACCTGCTGGAAGAATCCACCGAACTCGTGGACCGCTTATGGGCGAACGCACGCTTCTTCCAGGCTGAAATGAAGAAGATGGGCTTTGACACCGGTAAGACCCAGACGCCGATTACACCTGTAATGTTGGGTGATGTACAGCTGGCGCGCCAATTCAGCCGCGAACTGCTGGATGAGGGTGTGTTTGCTGGGGCTCTGGGCTTCCCAACCGTGCCAAAGGGTAAAGCACGCATTCGTGTGATGATTTCCGCGGCTCACAGCCAGGACGACCTCGAGCAGGCACTCGA
>WOZA01000150.1 GCA_011620505.1 Anaerolineaceae bacterium | reverse complement strand
GTGAACATTTAACTTTGGAGAAATTGATTATGGATGCCCCCGTCGAAAACAAGAAGGAAGAAACAACTATTAAGCCGAAAGATAAATTCGAAGGGAAGGTCTTAAAGACCTCGTTGCAAGGCGCTTTGATTGACATCAACAGCTCTCTGCCGGCATTCCTGCATATCTCTCAGGTTATTGATCCCAAGAATCCTGATGCTGTTTTGAAATCACTTGAAGACGTGATCAAGGTAGGTGACGTCGTTACAGTTTGGGTACGTCGCGTTCTGAAGGACCACATCGAGCTAACCATGCGTGAGCCGTTGGCTTATGAGTGGCGCGAACTGGCGCCAGACATGGTTGTGCATGGTAAAGTTTTGCGCCTGGAAACCTTTGGCGCCTTTGTGGAAATCGGTGCTGAACGCCCTGGTCTCATCCACGTCAGTGAACTCTCACATAACTATGTGCGGACCCCAAATGAAGTCGTCAAAGTAGGCGACGAATTGGATGTGAAAATTCTCGAAGTGGACCGCCGAAAGAAACAAATCAAACTCAGTCTTAAAGCTCTGCAGGAATCACCCGAAGAAGTCGCTCCGGAACCAAAACGCACTGGTCGCAAGGGCAAAGGTCGCAAGCAGGAATTTGTTGAAGAAACAGCCGAAGAAGTGATACCAGATCCTACTTACATGGAAATCGCGATGCGCAAAGCAATGGATAAGGCTGAACAACGCTTGCCTGAAATCACAAGCCGGGTGAAGAAATCCAAGTCTTACGACCGTGAAGCGGATGACATCTTCGAAAGAACGATGCAGAACAAGATAAACAACAAGGATTAGCATGCGCGATGTAAAGCGACTGCGCGGAAACTAAGAAAAGCGAGCCGGGGAGGTGCTGGAGTAATCAGCCCTCCCCGTTACTTTTAATGGAGAGTTTTTATTCAGGAGGCGAGATGACAACGAAACTGATATTCTTTACTGGCGGCGTGATCTCCTCTGTGGGGAAGGGTGTAACTGCCGCATCAGTCGGTAGGTTGCTCAAAGCCCGGGGATTTGATATCACAATCCAGAAACTCGATCCATACCTCAATGTGGATCCGGGTACGCTTAGCCCATATCAGCATGGTGAAGTCTTCGTTTTGGACGATGGCTCAGAAACCGATCTGGACTTGGGGCATTATGAACGCTTCTGCGATCTCCATCTCAAAAAAACCAGCACTGTTACGACTGGACAGGTCTACGAAGAAGTGATCAATCGCGAACGCCGGGGGGATTACCTCGGCGGCACCATCCAGGTTATCCCTCACATCACCAATGAGATCAAACGGCGGATTGACTTGCTCACTCGTTCGACTGAGTCTGAGATTGCGCTGATTGAGGTTGGCGGAACGGTCGGCGATATCGAAAGTCAGCCTTTCCTTGAAGCCATCCGGGAATTGCGCAACGATCTTGGTCGGGAGAACACCGCTTTTGTGCACATCACCTGGCTTCCTTACCTGCGTGCCACTAATGAAACCAAAACCAAACCCACTCAGCATTCAGTCCGTGAATTACGCTCGGTGGGTATTATGCCCGATATGATCATTGCCCGCAGTGATTTTCCGGTCGAGAAGGATCTCTCCCACAAAATTTCCCAATTTTGTGATGTTCGCGAGGAAGCCGTAATCCCCCTGGTGACAGCGGATTTGTTGTATGAAATCCCCCTGATGCTTGAACAAGCCCGTGTTGCGGATATCCTCTTGGAAAGGCTGGAACTCGAACCCAAACAACCCCCTAAGATACAGGGTTGGAAAACGATGGTTGCAGAGCTTAAGCGCCAGAAGCCCAGTATTAAAATTGGACTGGTGGGGAAATATGTTGAATTGCACGATGCCTACCTGAGTGTCAGAGAAGCGCTCAACCATGCCGCCCTTTTTTATGGGGTGGACGTGGACTTACAGTGGATCTCCTCGACGGATATCGAAAGGAGTAATGGAAAAGATTTACTGGTCGGCCTGAATGGCATCATCGTTCCCGGCGGATTTGGCAGCCGCGGAGTAGAGGGCAAGATTTTGGCGGCGCAATACGCAAGGGAAAATCGGATTCCTTACCTGGGACTTTGCCTTGGTTTGCAGGTGATGATGATCGATTTCGCCCGAAACATCCTGGGATTAAAAGAGGCTGACTCGGCTGAATTCGATAAGCTCACGCCCGATCCAGTGATTGACCTAATGCTGGAACAACGTGGGCTGGATCAGATGGGCGGCACGATGCGCCTGGGGCTTTACCCCTGCCATATCAAACCTGGAACCAAAGCCTCGGCCTTGTACCAGACGGAAGTAATCCACGAACGCCACCGTCATCGTTATGAATTTAACAATGACTATCGTCAAAAGTTCGAAGAAAATGGCATGGTCTTCTCGGGGTTGTCTCCGGACGGCGTTTTGGTGGAGATGGCGGAGCTGAAAGATCATCCATTCATGATGGCTTGCCAGTTCCATCCTGAGTTTCTATCGCGCCCCAATCGGGCTCACCCGCTGTTTCTCGGTTTCATCGAAGCCGCTTGTAGAAACGCCGGCCTTTCCGACCAACGTGTTAACCTGGACTTTACGAATTGAGATCGGGATAGGCTATACTTAATCAGAAAAAAACTTAGAAGGAAGGTATTTAATGGACACAATTATCGAATATATCAATGCAATAGAAATCCTTGATTCCCGTGGCAACCCCACTGTGGAAGTTGAAGTTATCCTGGCTGACGGCAGTTTTGGTCGTGCAGCTGTTCCCTCTGGCGCTTCAACCGGCGTCCACGAAGCACTCGAACTGCGCGATGGCGACAACGGTCGCTACAATGGCAAGGGCGTGCTGAAAGCCGTTGAAAACGTCAATAATGAAATCGCTGATGAGCTGCTCGGTGTGGACGCACTCGAGCAAATGGCAATCGATGAATTGTTAATTGAGCTCGACGGCACTCCCAACAAAGCCAATTTTGGCGCCAATGCCATCCTGGGGACCAGTTTGGCAGTCGCGAAAGCAGCCGCAGCCTCCGTGGGTTTGCCTCTCTACCGGTATCTTGGGGGTGTTTATGCCCACGTGCTGCCTGTGCCGATGATGAACATCCTCAATGGCGGAGCGCATACCGGCTGGCAGTCAACCGATGCCCAGGAATTCATGGTCATGCCTTTTGGTGCCCCGAGCTTTGCTGAAGGTCTGAGATGGGGTGCTGAGATCTATGCCTCGCTCAAAACTGTTCTCAAGAGTAAAGGCTATACCACTCTGGTTGGTGATGAAGGCGGGTTTGCGCCCGCGCTGAGCGCCAACAATGAAGCCGTGGAACTCATCCTGGAGGCTATCGAAAAAGCGGGCTACAAAGCTGGTACAGACGTGGCGATCGCCCTCGACCCAGCCGCTTCTGAGCTGTATGAAGAAGATACCAAGCTCTATAACCTGCGCAAAGAAGGCCGAAAACTGACCTCTGACCAGATGGTGGAATTCTGGACCAACTGGATCAACCAGTACCCGATCGTCTCGATCGAAGACGGCTTTGCCCAGGATGACTGGGAGGGCTGGAAGAACTTCACCGCGCTTAACGGGCATCGCCTGCAAATTGTGGGTGATGATCTGCTCGTGACCAACCCCGAGCGTGTGGCTCGCGCGATTGAAGAGAAAGCCTGTAACGCGCTGCTTGTCAAGGTCAATCAGATCGGATCTCTGTCCGAAACGATGAGGGCAGTTACCCTGGTTCAGCAACACGGTTGGCGGGCAGTCTGCTCGCACCGGTCCGGTGAGACGGAAGACAGCACCATTGCTGACCTGGCCGTGGCAATGAACATGGGTCAGATCAAGACCGGTGCTCCAGCACGGTCTGACCGCGTAGCAAAATACAACCAACTGCTCCGCATCGAACAGGAACTCGACCTGACAGCGAAGTATGCTGGCTGGGATGCCCTCGCGTTCAAACGCTAAAAAGTCCAT
>WOZA01000104.1 GCA_011620505.1 Anaerolineaceae bacterium | reverse complement strand
CATGCTGCATGAACGGAGAAAACCTGTGAGCCAGACTGCCAACAAGAGCCGCTCGAGCGGCTCAGCCAAAACAAGACAAGTAGCAGAAGCGGCAGCCCTAAAAGCTGAAGCCCAGGCACAAGCCAATAAAGAACGACAGGTCAGGGTGGGGTGGGATTTTGCCGGCCTCGTTCTGCTGGTGTTGGGCGCGCTGTTACTCCTGGCTGTAGTCGGGATTACGCATGGACGATTTGTGGATGCTGGGGCTGCGATGTTGCGGCGCTGGTTCGGTTATGGGCGATTTATCGTTGCAGCCGCTGTCTTTGCTGCTGGCTGGCTGCTATTACTCTGGCGCAAAAATCAAGCCCGGCAAGTAAATATCTTCCGCGTGATCCTGGTGGAAATTGCGTTTTTCCTGTTGCTGGGCGCGCTTTCGGCCTTCTTCAAAGATACCGTCAGCAGCGTAAATGCTGGTATGAGCGCGGGTGGGATCAGCGGCTATGGCGTGGCTTTCCCCCTCATCAACCTCATCACGCGCGTGCCTGCCGGGATTGTCCTTCTGATTCTTGGACTGATTGCGCTTCTTTTCGGCCTGGACCTGGTCGGGAAGCTCGACCGCTGGGCGAGAACAAAACTTGGGGAGCCCACGCAAGTTGTACAGCCGCAGTCAACAGTTCAGGAAATGCAGTCTGCAGCTTCGGGAATGAAAATTCAGCCTAAACCCACTGGGCAATTACCTGTTAGAAAACCACAGGGGCAGGCAGAACTCCCGCTCCAATACAGACGGCACTATACTGAAATTGAAGAAGATGAGATTCAGAAACCCATCAAATACCACCGTCCAGAGGGTTTGCCGCCTCTGACCCTGCTTGAGAACGAAAAGACGGTCGCCACCAACCAGGCTACCATCAATATGACCGCTGGTCTGCTGGAGAAAACGTTGACGGAGTTTGGCGTTCCTGCCAAAGTGGTCGGCTACCGGGTGGGGCCCACTGTGACTCAGTATGCGGTCGAACCTGGCTATATCGAGAGGATTGGTCAGGAAGACAAACAAAAAGTCCGCATCTCCAAAATCTCGGGTCTTTCCAAAGACCTGGCTTTGGCGCTGAAAGCGGAACGCCTGCGCATCGTGGCACCCGTCCCTGGCAAATCCTACGTGGGCGTGGAAGTGCCAAACACCGAGCATATGCTCGTTCGGTTGCGCCCCTTGCTCGAATCGGAAGAATTCGCCCGCATCAATTCCCCGCTCGCGATTCCACTTGGCAGAGGTGTTTCAGGGGAACCGGTCGTTTCCGATCTCTCCACCATGCCCCACCTGCTCATCGCCGGCACGACCAATTCGGGCAAGTCCATCTGTATCGCGGCGATCACCATGTCGCTGGTGCTCAACAATCATCCCGACGATTTAAAACTGGTGATGATCGATCCGAAACGCGTGGAGCTGAAGCGTTTCAGCGGCTTGCCGCATCTTTATGGCGAAGTTGAAACCGAAGTGGAACGCATCATGGGTGTTTTGCGTTGGGCTACGACGGAGATGGAAAACCGCTATCGCCTGCTGGAGACCATCCGGGCACGGAACCTTGACTCGTACAATGCCAGGATGGTAAAGGCGGGTAAGCCAAAACTACCGCGCATCGTGATCCTGATCGACGAGTTGGCAGACCTGATGCTCAATTCCGCCGAACAAACACAGGATCAAATTGTGCGCCTGGCTCAGAAAGCGCGCGCCACTGGAATCCACCTGGTGGTCGCAACCCAACGCCCAAGTGTGGATGTGGTCACGGGCGTCATCAAAGCAAACTTCCCGACCCGAATTGCGTTTACGGTAGCATCGCAGGTAGACTCCCGGGTCATTCTCGATCAACCCGGCGCTGAAACACTGCTTGGCAGGGGAGACATGCTCTTCGTCCATCCCGAGACCGGTCTGCAGAGGGCCCAGGGCGTGATGATCACTGACGGAGAAATCCGTTCTGTCATCAAATGGTGGACAGAAAACACAGACACCCGGCACAAACAGCAGCTCAACCAACCTGTGCCGGAACCTGCCAAACCCGTCTCGCAATCTGAAGCAACACAAACTGTAGCACCAGTGGAAGAGGAAGCGCCCTGGGAAGAGGTGATCCAAAAAGATCAACCCGAGGACAGCGACGAAACACTCATCAACCAGGCAATCGACCTCGTACGCCGAAGCCGGCGGGCGAGCGCATCTTATCTGCAGCGCCACATGCGCCTGGGATACCCTCGGGCTGCCTGGCTCATGGACCAGCTTGAAGCACGCGGTGTACTCGGACCTGCCCAAAGTGGGGGGAAAGACCGCGAAATCCTGCTTGACCCACCTGAACCCGAAGAGGAAGAAGAATAGATGAGCAAAACCAAGTTGGATTTTGAGGCGTTTCTTCGGAGAACCTTCCAGAAACCGCTGGATGCAATTGCTGGTTTCCTGTTGAAACTGGGTATTACTGCGAACTTCATCACGCTTTTGGGTCTGGTAGGCGACGCCGTAGCAGCATACTTGATCGCAAGGGGAATGCTGCTCACGGGCGGCTTAGTGGCAGCCTTTATGGCACCCCTGGATGCTGTGGATGGAGCGCTGGCACGTAAAACAAGGGTAGTCAGTAAATTTGGCGCGTTTCTCGATTCAGTCGTTGATCGCTATGATGAAATGATCCTTTTGGCCGGTGTGGTTTTCTATTTTCAGAGTCAACCTTATACGTTGGGGATTATGCTAACCTATGCAGCATTATGCGGTTCGGTATTAGTTTCCTACACCCGTGCCCGCGCAGAAGGGCTTGGTTTCTCCGGAAAAGCCGGCTTTTTCAGCCGCATTGAACGAGCCATCGTCCTCATACTCGGTCTGGTGTTTAATCAATTGCTCATTTCCGTTGGTATAATAGCAATTATGGCTAATGTAACCGCACTCCAGCGGATTTTCTTCGTCTGGAAGCAATCTAAGCAAGCTTAACTCTCAGCGGTTACGGAAAGGAAACTTCATGCCTCAAGGTTTTAATATCGGTCCATTAACAATCCGTTTTTATGCGATCATTATCATTATCGGTGCCATTTTAGGTGCATGGCTGGCTGCGAGACAGGCGAAACGGGCAGGTCGTGATCCTGAAATCATCCTCGATATGCTTCCCTGGCTGCTGATTGGCGGCATCATTGGCGCACGCCTCTGGCACGTTTTCACCCCATCTGCCTCCAACCAGGCTATGGGAGTCACCACCGAAAACTACCTGCGCAACCCGATCGAGATCCTCAAGATATGGAAAGGCGGGCTTGGCATTGCCGGCGGTGTAATTGGTGGAGCTCTGACACTCATCATTTACTGCAGATCTAAAAAGCTCAATTTCCTTGAGTGGGTTGACTATATTGCCCCGGGTCTTCTCGTCGGACAAGCTGTTGGCAGGTGGGGAAACTTCGTTAATCAGGAAGTTTATGGTCGTCCAACCAATCTTCCCTGGGCAATCACCATCGACCCACCTTACCGCATTCAGGGCTTCGAACAGGTTGCGAAATACCACCCGCTCTTTCTCTACGAGAGCATCCTGACTTTACTTTCAGCCGGGTTGCTCTTGTTGATCAATCGCAAATGGCGCAAAAAGTTGTTTACAGGCGATTTGTTCTTCCTTTACCTGGTGCTCTACCCAACCTTCCGCTTCTTCCTTGAATTCCTGCGTCTGGATCCTTCACCAGTCAATGGGATCAATATAAATCAAACCTTTATGCTGATTGTGGCGATTTTTGCTGCACTTGTGCTGGTTTTGCGCCATACCGTCTGGGCAAACCGACTGCAGACCAAGGAACAGAAACTGGCTGAGGAATTAGCTGCGGAGATCGCGGCTGGTAAGCTGGCCCAGGAGGAGGGAAAATCTCAGGATGTAGAACAGCTCCAGGAGCCTGTCCAGGAAGAGACTAATGATCAGGCACCCGAGGTGGAACTTCCGGATGAGAGCAAC
>WOZA01000050.1 GCA_011620505.1 Anaerolineaceae bacterium | reverse complement strand
AGCGCAAGAGAGACGTGTTTTTGGGAGACAACCAGGTCGCCGATCATTCGTTCAAGCTGGGCAGCGCGGTAGTAAAGCCCTGCGCGATTGTAGGGAGGGTAATCCAGATTCTGTTCTGCCGCATCCCCAGCCACGCTGCCAAGTGTTTCTGGAGCAAATTCCAGCTTGGTCAGGATGTCTTCAAGGGATTCGAGGGCTGGGAGGAACTGCTGGTTGGCTGCGAGCACATCGGATTTGAGCAATGGGTAAGCGAGATTGGTCTGGAGGGCAGGCTCGAGATCTTGTATCAGCTGAAGAGCCGCTGCGGCATCACCGAGCTTGAGCACGGAATAAACCAGATCCCGGCTTTCGATGAAATCCGGGAAGGGATTATCCGAAATGGCTTTCTTGATAATGCGCGAGGCTTCATCGAGTTGATTCATGTGGAGGTAGAGGTTCGCAACATTAACATATTCTTCCGTATCAATATCCTCCAACGCCAACATCTGGTTGAGGGTTTCCTTGGTATCTTCGATCTGGTTCAGGTTAACGTAAGTGCGCGCCAGAGTCAGGTAGAGCGCTTTGTCATCCGGTCTGAGGTGAATGGTGTCTTTGAGCACCTGGATGGCTTCGCGGGCATTATTATGCTCGCTCATAAAGTCGCTGTACCACAGCACATTTTCAATATCGGTTGGAGCGATCTGCATGGCAGAGCGTGCTGCCGCGAAACCTTCATCCTCCAGATTAGCTTCCATAAACGCTTTTGCGAGGGTATGGCGGGTGGCAAGGTCATCTGGATCGGTCAGAACAGCTTCCTGCAGAGATGCCAGGCTGATGTCCGTCAACCCCAGGGCGAGAGCGGTCTTTCCGGTTTGGAATTGAAGGTGGTGATACGAACGAGGAGATCGCGCCTCCGGGTAATCCAGAAGTTGGAGGTAGTCCTGGTAGGCGGCTTCGTGCATGCCGAGGGTTGCCTTGAGATCTGCCTGCAGCAATCGCATGTCGAACAATCCATCGCGTTCCTGTTGCCGTTCTTCCATGACCGAAAGCAACTGGGACATCTCTTTCAGTTCCTGGGCTCCGGGTTTGATCCCATGGCTGTAGCTATTAATCAAGAGTTCAGCGTAGGATTTTAAGGTGCTGTCTGAACGATTCGCCTGCCAGGCAAATCGAAGGACCGGCTTTGCGCCGTTCAAATCTCCCATAGCGGCCAGAGTTTGCCCCAGAACAAATGCCAATTCCGGATCGGAAGTGTAATCATCTTCAAGAGGAGCAATCGTTGCCCAGGCTTGGTCAATGTAGCCATGGGTCAAATAGGCTTGCGC
Organism: Anaerolineaceae bacterium; assembly: GCA_011620505.1. Lineage (GTDB taxonomy): Bacteria > Chloroflexota > Anaerolineae > Anaerolineales > Anaerolineaceae > Mesolinea. The sequence continues at coordinate 18,366 of WOZA01000050.1, read as the reverse complement.
CAGTGATTTGCGCACAGAAGTGCTGGACGGATCAAGTTGAAAAGCCTGGCGGAGAACGCCGATGGCTTCCGTCGGCTGATCGTTCGCGAGATACAGCGCTCCGAGAGCACTCAGAATCGCAGGATCATCCGGTAAGGCTGCCTTGGCCTTGCGCAGGGCTTGCATGGCTTTTTCTTCCTGCCCCAAACTGGTCCATATCCGGGCTAGTGAAAGCCAACTTGCTGGCTTTTCGGGGGCAACGGCTGAGGCCTCTTCAAGATACTGAATGGCTTCAGTGTTTTTTCCCGTAGCGATCAGGGCGTTGCAGAGCAACACCAGGGCTTCACCGTCAAATTCGTCCTTTTTAAGGAATGCCTGGGCAATTGGGATCGCTTTTTCGGCATGGGCAGCCTTGATCGCGATTTCTGCAAAGTTGAGCAGATCCGCGCGTGAAGGCTCATTCGAAGCATGGATTAGATCCTCGTAGATCCGAAAGGCGTTTTCCGGCTGCTGCGATTGGAGGTAAAGGGAGGCAAGGTCCTTCTTGTTGGTTTGATTTTGGGGTTCGAACACAGCCAACAACGCGCTGGATTCAATCGCTTCGTCGATGTTTGCCATGCGGCGATCGATCTGACCGGAAAGCTTGATAGCCTCCAGGTCATTAGGGTTTTCCGCAAGCGCTTTCTGGATGAAATTACTAGCGGTTTGATATTTCTTGTTTTCAAAGGCATACCGTGCGGCTTTGAGATTATCCGATTCGGACGAAAAGCGGGAAGTGCTGGTTTGCAGGGTCTTTTTCTCGAGCGCCTTTTCAAGCGATTGGGCGCCTTGAGGATCGGCCGCACTGATGACGGGATAACGCAAGGCATAAAGGGCCTTGGTGGCTTCGTCGGGGATTTCCTGCAGGAGCTCGTAGCCGTAATCAGGATCATCATTTGCGATCAGGAATTCCGCGTATTCCTTTTTGTAAGTCGTGTTATCTGGCTGGAGGCGCAGAATTTCCTCCCATGTCTTGCGGGCTTCTTCGGGGTTGGAGGTCTCAAGTTCAAAAGCGAGATGGCGCAGGATTTCAGCTTGCTGACGATTCAGGGCACTGAAGGCATGGTCAATCGCGCGGGAGGCTTGTGCGGGCTGCCCTGCAAGCTGACTGAGAACAGCCTGCTGGCGGAATGCTTCCACCTCTGATTGGTCCGTATTTTTGCTGGAATCCCGATCAGGTGTTTGCGACTGAGCCAGAAAGCTGTTCGCGAGGAGTTTGATCAGCGAATCCTCTTCAAAGGGGCGCATTGCGCGAAGGGTGCAAATCTGGAGCTCGACAGGCGCTTTTTGAAGCCTTCTGCGATAGGTTTGATAGCGGGTACTTTCGTCCACTTGGCTGACAATCACCTGGTGGACGATCAATTCGCCCAGAGCCTGTGCGTGTGTTGAGGAAAGTGTCGAAACCAGGCTATCCATGGCAGTTTCAAAATCAGGCACAAGTTGGGGAAGAATCGCGAGAGCAGTCTTCCAGACCGGCAATCGACCTTTGCCAGAAAGCAGATCATCAGAAAGGGTTTTCCATGAACCTTCCCTGCGTCGGAATTCGCGCAAATGGAGGGCAAGCAGGGCAGCATCTGCCAGGCTGGCAGGTTCCAGACCGGTAAGGCGGGTCATTTCAAAAACATTTGCGGCGCGCTCGATTATTTCCGTAGGGAGGTTAATTTCCAGGTTGGTCAGATCCTGTTCATGCAAGGAGTCGCCGAGAGAGAAAAGCGCAAGGACGCCAGGCTGCCAGCGGGACAAGTCATCGGAAGCAAAGCTAAGCCATTGTTCCAGATCGGGCGTACTCTCAAGGAAGTGCCAGGCAAGCGGTTCTGCGCGAAAAGCGCTGACCACTGCACGCGCAATTTGCGGATCAAAGCGGACCTGGATTTGATCAAGCAATCTCTCAATCGACATTGTCACTCCTTTCGGGAGGGTTAGGGCATGGCTCCAATGAAGGGTTTAAGCATGTAATAAGCACCCGCAAACAACACCAGGCTCAAGAAGACGAAGAAAATGCCAATGCCGGTATTGGATTTGGCAAGGTCGTTGAGGGAACTGATGAGCAGCGAGGCGTTTCCGACCAGCCCCGATACTCCTTCGGTAATCCCTTTCTCCGCCAATTTTGTGGCCGAATCGGCAATACTTTGAATACCACGGCCGAGGGATTGTTTTACCAGGATGACGATGCTTAAAATCAGACAAATAAAGCCCAGTGCGAAGAGCACGATTGAAACAATCAAAAGGACTTGATCTCCGTTAGTTTGCATAAATAACCTCCGATGAAAATACTTATCGGAGGTTATGTTGCAACTACTATGCCAAGCCTCTCAGCCTGGCTCTCAAAAAGGGATTATTTGGTGATGTCTTTAGGCAAATGGTTGAGGTCAATGGTGGGCTCGTCGCAGAACACGACGGCGCGCTCAATCGCGTTACTTAACTCGCGAATATTCCCGGGCCAATCGTAGTCGATCAGGGCTTGCATTGCTGCAGGGGAGACATCCAGGATGTTGGCACCCAGACGTTTGTTGAACTTTCGGATCATGTAACCGACCAGTTCGGGGATATCCTGGCGGCGCTCTGCTAATGGGGGCAAATCCAGGTCGACAACCTTCAACCGGTAATACAAGTCTTCCCGGAATTCATGCCGCGCGATCATTTCCTTGAGGTCGCGGTTCGAGGCGGCAATCACCTGGACGTCGACTCGGATCAGGTTTGTCCCACCAACCCGCCTGAAGGCGCGTTCTTCGAGGGCGCGTAAGAATTTTGCCTGGAGATCGACCGGCATGGAAGAAATTTCATCGAGGAACAGGATACCGCCGTCAGCGATCTCCATCAAGCCATTGCGTTTGTTGGTAGCGCCAGTAAAGGAGCCTGCTTCATGCCCAAACAGCTCGGACTCAAACATGGTTGGCTGGATGGCAGGGCAGTTGATGTCAATGAATGGTTTTCCCGCCCGCGGTCCATTGCGGTGAATATATTTCGCCAGCACTTCCTTGCCTGTACCGGTTGGCCCAGTGATCAGGACTGATACTGAAGACTCCGAGGCACGCCCTGCCAATTCCAGGATATGTTTCATCTGGGGTGTGTCGCCGACGATAAATTCATCCAGGTTGTCCTTGTTGCTACGAAAGTGCGCCAGTTCGCGGCGCATGAATATGACTTCAGCAGCACGGTTGACTGATTTTTCAAGTTCAAGCAAATCGATAGGTTTTTCCATGAAATCCTGCGCGCCATTTTTCATAGCTTCTACAGCCATGGAAACCTCCCCGTGGGCGGTGACAATGATCACCTGCGGGCGTAGGGGCAGGCGGGATGTTTCTGTGAGCAGGTGGGGTCCATAGCCGTCTGGTAAACGTACGTCGAGGATGATGATGTCCGCGACACCCTTCGAGATGACAGCCCGGGCATCCGCCAGCGTGCCAGCTTCGAGCACTTCGTAACCCTTTGAACGTAAGAATTCAGAAATGACCATTCGGGCGGTTTCTTCATCATCAACGACTAAAACTGTTGCTGCCATCAAACTCCTTATGTCGCTTTCAGGAGGAGAACGTGGAACATCGTCCCGCCTGGAAAGCTCTCGACAAAGATATTTCCTTTATGCGCCATGACAATCCGGCGCGAGATCGCCAATCCCAAGCCAGTGCCATTTGCTTTGGTGGTCAGGAATGGCTCAAAAACGTGTTTAATCAGGTCTTCAGGAATACCTGGTCCTGAATCCGCCACGATGATCTCATATTGAGGTGGATTGGTTTCAGGTGAAACCGGATGGATTTTAATGTTCAGACTGCCGCCTTCATTTTCCATCGCCTGAATGGCGTTACTGATCAGGTTAACAAAAACCTGTTCGATCGCGCGGGCATCTGCCAGTACCAACGGGTTGGCTGGCTGCTGCTCAAGATTGTAACTGATATTTAAGCGGTACATCCTCGGCGCCCACCGCTCCAGGATGGAATTGATCAGGCTTGCGAGGTCAACCGGAGCAAAATTGTATTCGACTGGTTTGGAAAAAGTAAGGGTTGAATCCATTAAATGAGTCAGGCGCAGGCAGTCATTCTGCAGGCGCGATACCAGGTCTGCATAGGGATCATCGGGCTTCATGGTTAACCCCATCAACTGCAGTCCCGTCGAAATACTGTTGATCGGGTTTTTCACTTCATGCGCAAAAATCGCGGATACCTCACCCAGGAATGCTCTCTGTTCAAGCTGCTGGGAGTGGGCACGGATCTGCTCAGTCTGGCTGACATCCCGCAGTATCAGCACGATGCTGCGGACTTTTTCTTTTTCAACCACGGGGATGCAGAGCACCTGAGCCATGAAGGAACCGCCAGAACGGTTGTTGAGGCTAAAATTGTTCCCAACCAGGGTGCTGATACCTTGTTGGGCGGATTTGTAAAGCGTGGAAAGAGTCTCATTGCCAATCAGAACCATGTCTGCTTTTTGCCGGAAAACCTCTTTGCTGGCATACCCGAGCAAAAACTCGGCGGCAGGATTCATCTCTGCGATGCGCAGATCCGGCGTGAGGATAATGACACCTTCCTCCAGGTTGTCGGTGATGGCATGCTGGATCTGGACAACGTGCCTGATGTTGTTGAGAGTCCGCTGCGCGCTTTCGAGGCTGTTTAGCCCCTGGATCGCCGAAGCAGCATGGGCAGACATCAATGCCAGGTAGCGCAGTGTGTCATCATCCGGGTAAGGCGTCTCACCGGCCGCGATCATCAAACCCTGGGGTGTGTTGTTATGGAGGAGGGGCAGTGTGAGCAAATAGTGGTAACCCTCCATCAGCGCGCTCTCCTGCAGCACGTTTTGAGGCTCACGCGTCAGCTTCCAAAGCTGCAATGTGGACATATTCTCAAGCAGATCAATATCAAGCTTGTCTGGGAAAGCATCTGCCTGGGAAGATGAGCTGTTGCGTTGAAGCTGTTTTTCATCGCGCGGGTTGATACGGTAGGACATGATCAGCTTGGGATTAAGCATCCGCTGAAGGATTTGGTTTGCGGTCTGGAAAACCGCCTGCGAGGAATTTTGGCTGCCCAGCGTGGTTAAAAGAGAAAAATTATCGAAACGATATTCTTGTTCCAGCAAATCCCTTCTGATCTCGAATTCGGAATCAGGTGGCGAAAAAGTGAGCACGACAACCTGGTTGGTAAGGCTGATGGGGAGAATTCGCAGGGTGGCGAGGATCAGGTCGCCGCTGGCTATTTGCAGGCGCACCGGGCGGCTTTGGTCTCCGGTTGGGTTTGTATCCGGATCACCCGGGATCAGGGTATATAGCGAAATCTCCCTGAGAGTGTCGGGTGTAAAGGCAGTCAGGTCGTAAAATTTGCGATTGGCGCTGAGGATCTTGTCATCCGTGCGCCGATAGACAAGCGCAGCTGCAGGGATTAGCTCCAGGATCAGAGAACGGTCCAGCAATGTGAAATCCTGATGGGAATCACCTGGCGATTTTGTGCTGTGCTGGTCGAGTGATGCAGGCATACTACCTGTTTTTGCTTTGGCGGAGATTTCCGGGCAAGATGCCTTCCATCGAACGGTATTTGGCAACCGTGCGGCGGGCGATTTCGATTCCCTGCTCCTTAAGCAACTGCTGAATCTCAGAGTCGCTCAGTGGATGATCTTCGTCTTCGATTATCTGCTTTATCAGTGTGCGATGAGACAGGCTCCGATCAAAGAAGATCGCAAGCGGAACAATTTTCTTGTTTGGGAGCTGAACCGTCTTACTGGAAACCGCACGGGAGATCGTGGATTCATGCATATCGAGCATGGTCGCAATTTCCGCGCGCGTCAGCGGTTTCATTTCCAAATCGCCTTGCAGGATGTAATCTTTTTGGAGGACAACCAGCTTCTCAAGCAGGAGTTTTAATGCGTTTGATCGCTGTTGGATGCATTTGATCAGAAGATTTGCTTTTTCAATATCGCTGCGCCACTCCTCGGTTTTGTTAGGCTCCATTTGTTTGAGAGATGATTTGAACAGCGGGTTTACTCGCAGCGTACCTCGGATCGGGAGGATGATCTCAACAACCAAAGGATTAGCAGGGTTTTCATTGAGATGATAGATGAGGATGTCGGGCTGGTGAAAGACCTGCGAATCGTTGTTGTTGGGACTGCGCACGTCGCCCCAGTGTGCACGCCCTGGAAACGGGTTGAGGTTTTCGCTGATGAAAGCCGCGACTTTTTGGATCTGCTGCGAGCTTGTCATCAGCGCGTGAGCGATTTCCGAGTAGTGATGCTGGCTCATCTGGTGAAGATATTTCGACACGACTTCCCGCGTGTAGGCTGGCACATTCATGATTTCTGAAAGGACTTCAACCTGTGCCAGCATGGCTTCGATTGGGTTGGCTGAACAGACACCTACCGGGTCATAATGTTTGAGTTTTTCGATTAGGGCTGTGATCTCTGATGGCAGACGATGATGGTAGCGGGCGACCTCGAGGGCAGTGGTCGTGAGGAAGCCGTCCTCGTCGAGGTGAGTGAGGATATAAGCTGCCACCACCCGGTCCTCAGTGGGCAAGTCAGCCGCTGCCTGGCGCAGGACGTAACTGGGGAGATCAACCGACTCTGAAACGAAAGGTTCTTCAGGTACCTCACCGGTGCTGGAGGCTGAGCCAGTGTAGAAATCTTCACGTGGGGAAATGAAAACGATTGGGTCCTGCGACTCCGAAGAGGCTGGCTGACTGCAGATCGGACATGGTCCCCGTGGGGGAAGGGGGCGTTTGCACATTGGGCAAGTGCGCTCCTCCATCAACTCAAGTGCGGGGTTCGAAGCAAGCTCCGAGTCGATCTTTTGCTGGAGTTCGCCCAGAGTCAGACCAAGCAGGGTCATTGTCTGAGCCAGGTGTGCCGACATGGAGGTGGTGGTCTGTTGACTTGGGAGTATCAGCATAATTTACCTTCTGCATAACAGATTAAATCTGTCAGTTTGTTTGTGCAAGAAGTATACCAGAGGTTCCAACAGTGTGCTTGCCTGACTTTTTTACGCGTGGAGTGATCAGCACAAGAAGAGTAGCCCTTTTACGGGCGGGGGGCTTATAATCAAAGAAAAAAGGAGAAGGATTTCCAAAGGATATGATCAAACCTTCAAAAACTGTAGCAAATCTCAAACCATACTTTTTTGCTGGCTTGAAAGGCAGATTGGCAGACCTGGCTGAACGAGGGGTGGATGTGATCCGGTTGGACATGGGTTCGCCTGATCTACCACCTGCAGATTTTATTATTGACAAGCTGGTTGAATCAGCTCGGAATCCTAAAAAGCACGGCTACTCACCAGCCGGCGGCACACCGGAGTTTCTCAAAGCAGTCAGCACCTATTACAAACGGCGTTTCAATGTTGATATCAATCCTGCCACTGAGGCATTGGGATTGATCGGATCCAAAGAGGGCTTGTTCAATCTAAACCACACCCTGCTCGACCCCGGGGATATGGTACTTTTGCCAGATCCGTACTACCCTGTCTACCTGGCTGGTGCCGAGCTGACTGGCGCACGTTATCACTTTATGCCCTTGCTGAAGAAAAACAACTTCTTACCGGATTTTGATGCCATCCCTGAGGACGTTGCCAGGGAAGCAAAAATCATGTGGCTTAATTATCCGAACAATCCAACTGGTGCTACAGCAGACTTGAGCTTTTATGCCAAAGCAGTTGCCTATGCTCGCAAATATGACATCCTTATTGCCCATGATGCCCCTTATTGTGACCTGGCATTTGGGGACTACATTCCTCCCAGCATTTTAGAGGTGGAAGGCGCGAAGGATGTGGCAGTGGAATTCAACTCCCTCTCGAAAACCTACAATATGGCTGGCTGGCGCATTGGCATGGCGGTTGGTAATGCTGAGATCATCCGATTGCTGGCTAATTATAAGAGCCAGATTGATTCTTCAATCTTTGCCCCGATCCAGGATGCAGCCGTGGTTGCCCTGACGTCAGACCAGGCCTGGCTGAAAAATCGCAACAAAATCTATGAAGCCCGGCGTGATATGGTCTATCAGGGCTTGGTCGATGCCGGTTTCGAAGTGGATCTGCCGGAAGCCGCTCTATACCTCTGGGCGAAGTTACCCCAAGGCTTTTCTGACCCGGTGAAGTTCTGCGCCGATCTGCTGGAGGATACTGGCGTGAGCATCACGCCAGGCGTGATCTATGGTCCCAGCGGCGCTGACTACATCCGAATTTCAATTGTGATCCCCACTGACCAGATCGCGGAAGCCATGCGGAGAATTAAGGATTGGGTTGAGAAACAACGATAAAGAAACCACGAACGAACAAATCAAGACCGAAGCCGCACCTGAACCAACCCTGATGGTGGGGGTTCACCTTCGCTCAGAAGTGGATCCCAGGTTTACGCTTGAAGATTCCCTGCAGGAACTGGCATTGCTGGCGGAAACAGCAGGCCTTGAAACGGTAGGCGAGGTCACTCAAAACCTGTCAGCCCCCAATTCACGCACCTACGTCGGAAAAGGAAAACTTGACGAGATCAAGCTCCTGGCCGACGAGTTGGACGCGAAAATCATCTTATTTGATGACGAACTATCGCCCCGCCATCAGCGTGAGCTTGAAAAGGAATTGGGCGAAGGCAAGAGAGTCATCGACCGGACAGCCTTAATCCTGGACATCTTCGCGCAGCACGCCAACACCCGGGAAGGCATGCTGCAGGTGGAACTGGCACAATATCGCTACCGCTTGCCGCGTCTGACAGGCGCCTGGACACACCTTACCAGGCAAACTGGTGGGGCATCGGGCAGGTCAGGTGCAGTGGGAGGCGTGGGCTTGCGCGGACCTGGTGAGACCCAGTTGGAAGTGGATCGGCGTGAGATCAAAAAGAAGATCGTCAAACTCGAAGATGAACTGGATAAGGTCCGCGAGCACCGCAACCGGCATCGCCAACAGCGAAGAAAATCCAACATACCGGTAGTAGCGCTGGTGGGCTATACCAATGCTGGCAAGTCAACACTGCTGAATAAACTGACAAATGCGGATATTTACGTTGCTGATCAGCTCTTTGCCACGCTTGACCCAACCACCAGGCAGCTCGAATTGCCTTCTGGCGAGACCGTCCTGCTGACGGACACGGTGGGTTTCATCCAGAAGCTGCCCACCGACCTGGTGGCAGCCTTCCGGGCAACCCTGGAAGAAATTGTGGAAGCGGATTTGTTAATCCATTTAGTCGACGCTTCCCACAAGAACGCCCAGTCGCAGAGACTGACCGTGCTGGAAACGCTGGAAGAGATTGGCGCAACCGATATCCCAATCCTGACGGTCTACAACAAAACTGACCTTTTGAATCCTGCAGAGATGGAGGATTTACACAAAATTGCAGAGCCGAACTCGGTCTTCATCAGCGCGTTAACCGGGGAAGGTCTCAGCGAATTGGCTGAAGCTATCGCTGTCGGGACCTATCAGACCTTTGTGCATGTGAAGGTCAAGCTGCCTTATTCGGAAGGCAGGCTGGTTTCATTGATGCACGAAAAAGGGCATGTCAGGGATATGCAACACCTGGAAGACGGCATCCTGATCGACGGGATGCTCCCCAGGCAGTTACTCGCGTCTTTTGAAGCCTACCGGATATAAAAAAAGGCCAGGGTTACCTGGCCTGAGCGTTGCGGGAAATCAGTACTCAGTCGGTATCAGTGGTGAGAACTTCTCTACCCTGATAGAAACCGCACTTTGGGCAGACACGATGGGGCAGGCGAGGCTCACCGCAATTTGGGCAGGCAACCATGTTGCGAGCTTTAAGAGCGTCATGCGAGCGACGGCGGTCCCGGCGACCGGAAGAGAGTTTTCTTTTAGGTAATGGGGTCATCTTTAACTCCTCACTGAATAAACAATTACATTAACCTTTTTATTCTACTCATGAAAGCTGGATTGGTCAAGGTCGAATTTTGGGTTTGTGGATAGTCACTGAAAATGTTTCGCTGGGTATGTGGGTCAATTGTAATCAAAAAAAGGATTGTTCATTTGCTGAAAGAATATCGCAGGAACCAAGGTAAAATCCAAGCATGGATAAGAAAATCATTTTGATAAGAGGCGGTGGTGACCTGGCAAGCGGGGTGGCTGTTTGCCTGCACGAAGCCGGTTATAGCGTGGTGATCACAGAATTGGCGCAGCCCCTGGTGGTCCGGCGCAAAGTCTCATTCGCCGAGGCTGTTTATGAGGGAAGCTGCAGCGTGGAAGGGATCACGGGGAGGAAGGCAGATAGTGTTACGCAGGCCCTGGATTTCCTTGCAGCTGGAGAGATTGCGGTTCTGGTGGACCCGGATTGTGAATGTCTTGAGAGTCTTGGGCCGATCGCGATCGTGGACGGGCGGATGCTCAAACGTGAAGTAGCCAATGAATTCGGCGAGAAGTGGCGGGTAATTGGCCTGGGGCCGGGCTTTACGGCTGGTGTTAACTGCTGGGTTGCGCTTGAAACTAACCGCGGCTCGAATCTGGGTAAGATTTTCCACGAAGGCAGCCCCGATCCGGATACAGGACTGCCCGCGATTGTGATGGGGTTCAGCCGCGAAAGGGTGATATACGCCCACCGGGAAGGTCGCTTCAAAGCTTTCGTTGACATTGGTGATAGGGTCGATGCCGGGCAAACCATTGCTGAAATTGAGGGTGAGCCCATAAAGAGTCGGATCAAGGGAGTTGTTCGCGGGATATTGCGGAATGGATTAATGGTTCAGCCAGGATTCAAAGTGGGAGATGTCGATCCAACCGGTGAGAGGGCGGTTTGTTTCACCGTTTCCGATAAGGCGCGGAGAATTGGCGCGGCTGTGGTGGAAACCTTAAAGGAAATCGACACAGGGGTATAGCCTTGAAAATTATTGAAGCACTGCGCGTGAAAAAACACGAAGCGGTTGCAATAGTCGGAGCAGGGGGTAAGACGAGCCTGATGTTTGCACTGGCTGAAGCAGCGCCGAAACCGGTTTGTCTGACTACGACAACGAAATTGGCGCGCGAGGAATGCCAGGGAAACTTCAATCACCGCTTATTTTCCGAGTTTGAAGTTGACCCCGCTGCTTCCCTTGAGCGGGCGAAAATCAATCTTATTACAAACCCACTGGATAGCAGCGGTCAGAAGTGGCTGGGATTATCCCTCAGTCAGGCTGATAGGTTAATTTCTTTCTGCAGGCGGGAGGGCGCTATTTGCTTGATCGAAGCGGATGGTGCCCGCCATTTGTCCCTGAAAGCGCCAGCAGCATGGGAACCGGTGATCCCTGACCAGGTTGATTTGGTGATCATTGTTGTGGGCTTAAGCGCGATCGGAAAGCCCCTTAATGCAAAAACAGTTTTCCGACCGGAGCTTTTCAGCAATCTGACCGGATTGCCTATCGGAGCTCCCATCCAACTGGATCACATTGTCAGCATGCTCAATCACCCTGAAGGGGGATTGCAGGGCATCCCTCAAAAAAGCAGAGCCGCCGTCGTGTTCAACCAGGAGGACGCTTATTCTTTCAAACCTAACGAGTTGGATTTGGTTCGGTTAACCCTGCATGACCATTATTCCACCGCAATCCTCACAAGCCTCCGAATAGATCGGGAGCACTGCGAAGTGATCTTCCACCGCGATTGACCGTCCGGGCGCGGTCAGGCTGTTTACAAGCTTATTTTTTGAGTATTCCGTTCCTTCCGATTACAATTCAAAAGAATTATCAAACTGATAGAGGTGTAAATGCTCAGCGTAATTCCCATCGCAGATGCTTTGAGTCTCGTCCTGGAAAGATTTGGCAGCAAAACCGGACGCGTTGAATACGTCCGTTTGCAGGAAGCACTCAGCCGTTACCTTGGAGCGGATGTCATTGCCCAGGAGGACGTGCCAGCCTTTGACCGCTCGACGGTAGATGGTTTCGCAGTCAGAAGCGCAGATTTACGCGGCTGCTCGGACTCAATCCCGGCAATCTTACAAAAAACCGGGGAGTCCATCATGGGTCACGCTTATGACCTCCCCCTCACACCTGGCACTTGCGTTTACGTCCCAACCGGCGGCGCAGTGCCCCCGGACGCGGATGCGATGGTCATGCTGGAGTACACGGAGGATTTTGGGGGCGACCAGTTCGCTTTCTATAAGCCTGTGGCGCCAGGGGCGAACCTGATTTTGCGCGGTGAAGACCTCAGGCAGGGTGAGGCAATCCTCAAATCTGGCAAGAAACTCGGAGTGGCGGATATTGGCACTTTGGCTGCACTCGGAAAGACCGAAGTGCCAGTTTTTTCCCGACCTGTCGTGGGTATCATCTCCACCGGCGATGAACTCGTCGCGCCAGGCGAAAACCTGGAACCCGGGCAGATCCGGGATGTCAATTCTGACATGTTGAGGGCGGCTGTTGAGCAGCAAAACGGAATTCCGATCAGCAAAGGCATCGTGGAAGATAATTTCGATGCCCTGAAGGATGCCTGTAAAGGCTTGATCCGGGAGGTGGATGTACTGCTGGTGTCGGGCGGTACGTCCGTGGGAGAAAAAGACAATATGCCCCGGATTGTGGCGGAGCTGGGAGAAATTTTGGTCCACGGTCTGGCTGTGAAACCCGGCAAACCGACCATTATCGGTGAAATCGAAGGCAAGGCTGTGTTCGGCTTACCGGGAAATCCAGTGGCAGCTTTCTTTATTTTTGATTACCTTGTGAAGCCCCTCCTGCTCGGTCTGCAGGGAGGTAAGGTGGAAACCGAGCAAACGGAAGCCAGGCTTACCCGGGCGGTGTCATCCAATCACGGCAGGGAAGAGTTCGTTCTGGTGCGCCTGGAGGGAAGCGAAGCAGAACCCGTCCCGAGTAAATCCGGTTTGATCAGCACGGTCTCCCGTGCCAACGCTTATTTCATCATTCCCCGGGACCAGGAAGGTCTGCCGAAAGGCGCCCTGGTCCCGGTAACACGATTGTGAGGTCTCATGGCATTTACCTACTTATCCAACTATCCCCTCGAAGAAGCCCGCGAGATTTTTCTGAAAGCTCTGGACCAGGCGGGCTTGAAGCCGCGAGTGGAACGCGTTCCAACGAGCGAGGCTAATGGGCGCATCACGGCGGAAGCGGTCTATGCCCGCATCTGCGCCCCACACTATAACGCCTGCGCCATGGATGGCATCGCGCTTGAAGCCAGCCTGACCTATGGCGCCAGCGAAACCCGACCGGTGACGCTGCCAGAGAACTCTTTTAAGTGGGTGAACACCGGTGATCCACTGCCGGAGGACTGTGACTGCGTGGTGATGGTCGAAGATGTGATTGAAACCGACCAGGGAGTGCAGCTCTTTGGTGCCGCCACACCCTGGCAGAACGTCCGCCAGATCGGTGAGGATATTGCCGCTGGTGATATGGTGGTGCCCAGTTTTACGGAGATCAGCCCCGCAGCTCTGGGTGCGCTCCTGGCAGCGGGCGTGTTGGAAGTTACGGTTATTCGCCGACCCGTCGTGGGGATTATCCCCACTGGCAATGAGCTTGTAGCACCCAGCTCCAACCCTAATCCTGGAGATATCATCGAGTTCAATTCGACCATTTTCTCGGGCATGCTGCAGGATTGGGGCTGCGAGGCAAAGGTCTACCCGGTAGCCAGCGATAATCCTGAAGCGATCATCAACTGCCTAAAATCCGCGATTGCGGAATGCGACCTGGTGCTGCTCAATGCAGGTTCTTCGGCCGGACAGAAGGATTTTTCGATTGAAGCGATCCAAACCGTTGGTTCGGTGGTGCTGCATGGGGTTGCGATCAAGCCAGGGAAGCCGACCATTCTTGGGATGACCCGGAAAGGGGAGCAAGTCATTCCCCTGATCGGTTTACCAGGTTATCCGGTGTCCGGGATCCTGGTGCTCGAGCAGTTGATCAAACCCGTGCTGGCATTGATGAGTGGGCGCCAGGTGGAAGCACCAGAATTTGTGGAGGCGACTGTCTCGCGCCGGTTGGTCTCCTCGTTGAAGTATCTTGAGTTCATTCGTGCCCGGCTTGGAAAAGTTGGAGGCAGGATTGTGGCTGTGCCGCTCAATCGCGGAGCAGGGGTGGTCAGTTCGTTTGTGAAAGCCGATGGGATCATTCACGTTCCCCAAAACGTGGAAGGTTACGAAGCTGGTGAGAAGGTGAGGGTGGAGCTGCTGCGTCCAATGAAGGAAATCGAACAGACACTGGTTATCACCGGCAGCCACGACCCGCTGATTGACGAGGTAATCGACATCATGCGCCGAACCTGGCCCGACAGTTTTGTCGCTTCTTCGCATGTTGGCAGCATGGGCGGGATCATGGCGGTCAAACGCGGTGAAGCCCACCTGGGAGGTGTGCACCTGTTGGATGAAGCAAGCGGCGAGTATAACCTGGCTTACATCCGCAAGTACATTCCTGAAGGGGGTGTGCAGTTGGTGCGCTGTGTGCAGCGCAGCCAGGGACTGATGGTAGTTAAGGGTAATCCGCTCGGAATCAAGGGAATTGAGGATTTACCCAGGTTGCGCTATGTAAACCGCCAGAAGGGCAGCGGCACACGCATCCTGTTGGATTACCTCCTGAAGCAGGCTGGTCTGAATAGCGAGGGGATAAAAGGCTACGAAAGAGAAGAGATCACCCACACAGCCGTTGCGGCGGCAGTCGCGGCTGGCAGTGCGGACGCAGGCCTGGGAATCCTGGCGGCTGCCAGGATCTACGATCTGGATTTCATCCCCATCTGCGAGGAAGAATACGATTTTCTGATCGCTGCCGAAAGCCAGGATCATCCGCAATTCCAAAGGTTCATGCAGATCTTGCAAAGCGAAGAACTGGCCCGGCGTCTGGAAGCGATGGGCGGCTACAAACTGGACCGTCCAGGTGAGCCGATTGAGCTTTGATGAATAAAAGAGAGGTGAAAATGACAGAAGCAATCCGTGTTGCAGTGCTGATTTCAAGCGATAAAGGGTCGAAGGGAGAGCGTGAAGACCTAAGCGGACCTGCGATCGTCTCTAAACTCCAGGGTCTGGCAGAAATCGCGGCTCAGGAGATCGTGCCCGATGAAAAAGAACTTATCATCGAAAAATTAATTACTTATGCGGATGAATTAAAGGTGGATATCGTCTTTACCAGCGGTGGGACGGGGCTGGCGCCGAGGGATGTGACTCCTGAAGCAACGCTTGAAGTGTGCGACCGGCTGGTGCCCGGGATCACAGATGCGATGCGGCTTCGAAGCCTGGAGGTGACGGATCGGGCGATGCTCTCGCGAGCTGTTGCTGGCATCCGCGGCAGGACGTTGATCATTAATCTTCCTGGAAGCCCCAAAGCCGTCAGAGAATGCCTGGATGTGTTCCTGCCAGTCATGGACCATGCGGTCGAGACTCTGCGCGGTGAGGCGGTTGAATGTGCCCATTAAATTGCGTTTTCTCCTAATACTCAATTATTGAGGTAAAATAATCCCGCACTGTCCTCAAAGGGTGGGTCAGTTGCAAAACAGGAGGAAACTCCAGGAAAATCATCTTATGGGAGAAGATATGAAACGTTTTACTTTGCTTGTCGTCTGTGTGGGATTGTTGTTCACCGCTGCGGCTTGTAAGCAGGAACCTGTGAACAAGGTAGTCCAGATGTCCACCACCACATCCGTAAATGACTCGGGACTGATGGCTTACTTGCAGCCTGTGTTCGAAAAGGACACTGGGTACACGCTTGAGATTACATCCGCCGGCACAGGTGCCGCAATTGAGAAGGGGCGGACGGGAGATGCGGATATCCTCCTGGTGCACTCCAAATCCCAGGAAGAGGCTTTCATAGGCGAAGGTTTCGGCGAAACCCGCATCCCCTTTATGTACAACTTCTTTGTCATAGTTGGACCCGCGGATGATCCGGCGGGAGTGGCAGGCAAGGCAACCGCGGCGGAGGCTTTCCAGGCTATTGCTGACTCCGGTTCGCTTTTCATTTCCCGCGGTGACGATAGCGGCACCCATACCAAGGAAAAAGCTATCTGGGCTTCAATCAATGTTGACCCTGTTGGGCAGGCCTGGTATGAAAGCACCGGTTCTGGCATGGGCGCAACCTTAACCGTGGCGGATGAGAAACAGGCTTACACCATCTCCGACAAAGCCACGTTCCTTGCTCACGACAACTCGCTTGCACTCTTACTCGAAGAGACCGATGATATGAAGAACACCTATTCAGTCATCGCCATTTCCCCCAAACGCTTTGCGGATACCAATGCCGCTGGCGCGCAGGCTTTCATCGACTGGCTGAAAACTGATACAGCCCGCAAGATGATCGCTGAATATGGTGTGGCTGAGTACGGTGAACCATTGTTCTTCAACCTGAATTAAAAATAAAGCACAGCGCGCTTGATCAAGCAGGTACTTGAATTACTATTCGGGGCAGATCCAGAGTTACGCCAAATCATTGGCGTAACTTTGCGTATGTCTGTGATGAGCACGCTGATCTCCGCGTTAATCGGCATTCCCTGGGGGGTGGCGATGGGTGCAAATCAGTTCAAGGGGAAAGCGATCGTCTCAAGAATTACCAACACGCTGATGGGCCTTCCGCCTGTTGTGGCGGGCTTGATCGTCTTTCTGATCTTATCCCGCAGCGGACCGTTGGGCAAGCTGAGTTTGCTCTATTCCGTCCCGGCGATGGTGATCGCGCAAGTTGTGTTAATCTCTCCGATCATTGCGGGAATGACAGCCAACATTGTCAGCCTGCGTGCGCCTTCGATCAATGAAACCTGCGCAGGCATTGGGATATCCGGTTGGAAGCGCCTTTGGCTGACGATCAAGGAGTGCCGGATCCCATTCGTGACCACCGTACTGGCAGGGTTCGGGCGGTCCATCGCGGAAGTTGGAGCTGTGCAGATGGTTGGGGGTAACATCCAGTTTAAGACCCGGGTGATGACCACCGCGATCATGATGCAAACGAACATGGGGCACTTCGAAATGGCAGTCGCTTTGGGTGTGGTGCTGTTGATTATTTCATTCATTATCAACAGCCTCGTGCATAGAATACAGGAGCAGACTCAGCGTGATCGTACTGCGTAATGTGGTCCAGCAATATGGGGGTAGGGTTGTGCTCGAAATCCCGGAGCTGCATTTTGTGCCTGGCAGGCGCTATGGTCTGATTGGTGAAAACGGCAGCGGGAAAACAACTCTGATTCGCATGCTCGCCGGCACTTCCAAACCTACCTCCGGCAGGATTGAGGGTCTTGAGGGAAAAAAGGTGGGGTACTTACCCCAGTCTCCCTATGCTTTTTCCTTCTCGGTGCTGGAAAACGTCGCGTTGGCACTGGACGGTGGCAGGGATGCAAAAGAAATAGCCCGAAAAGCCTTGGTTGTGGTGGGAATGGAGAGCCTTATGGAAGCCAGGGGGGATCGACTCTCCGGCGGAGAGGCGCAGCGGATGGCTTTGGCCAGGGTGTTGGTGCGATCGTACAACGTGCTGCTTTTGGATGAGCCAACTTCTTCCACAGACGTGCGCAGCATGGATCTTATCGAAAACACGCTGAAGGAATACGTGCAGAAGACCCAGTGCACCCTGATTTTTTCCACCCATGCACCTGCCCAGGCACTGAGGTTGGCCGATGAAGTCTTGTATCTGGAAAAGGGCAGATTGGTGGAGCAGGGCCCGGCGCAGGCATTGTTCCATTCCCCGCAGGACGAGCGCACCCAAGCGTTTCTCAGGCATTGGAGCCTGAACTCCTGATCGTTTATTTTTGCGCCCTAAATTTGCGGCATCAAGGGTAGAATCATTGCAGTTTCCATTAATCCCATATACGGAGAACCCAAAAGATGACCCAACAAGCCCCCACAAAAGACGACGCTCCGCTCAGGTTGTTCAAATCTGATTTCCTCGAATGGTTCAGCCACATCAGTCCCGTGGTGGTGCTCGTGGTGTTCTTGCCGATCATTGCTTTCTTTCTCTGGCGGTCTGCCAGGGCAAACCAGGGAATCGGTTGGTGGCATGTGCTGATCTCGTTCGCTATCGGGCTTGTGATCTGGCCTCTCGTGGAATACCTGCTGCACCGCTTTATTTTCCATTTTTCTCCCAAAAACCCTTCCGAAAGGATGAACCGCGTGCTGTTTTTGATGCATGGGGTTCATCATGCCCAGCCAAAGGAAAAGACAAGGTTGGTGATGCCGCCAGTGGTCAGCATTCCTCTTGCCGCGATTTTCTACGGCTTGTTCTTCGGAGTGGTGGGTAGCTTGCTTATGCTGCCGAACTATGTGGATGGCATTTTCGCTGGCTTTCTGACTGGATATGTGGTTTACGATATGACCCACTACGCCCTGCACCACTTCAGCTTCAAGGGTGCATATTTCATGAAACTGCGCCAGCACCACATGGCACATCATTTCAAGAACCACAACCAGCGCTTCGGCGTTTCCACCTGGCTTTGGGACGACATCTTCCGGACGAACGAATGAAGCGCTCATAGGAGCTGCTTCTGCGCTGGGTAATCCTTACAAATGTTTTTCGGTGGGAGCA
>WOZA01000064.1 GCA_011620505.1 Anaerolineaceae bacterium | reverse complement strand
AGACCTTCGGTCAGATGAACGTGCTCGGGCGGGAGCCCGGCACGATCATGAGATAGGAGACCGGCACGATCGAAAGATTTCCTACGCGCTGCCGAGGCTCATGAAGATAGCCGCGAGAGCGAGGATCAGGCTGATCAGAACGCTCCATCCCCAGATCAAGAATATCCAGCGTTTTTCCAGCAAGCCCCGCAAGAAGAAATAGCTGCCCAGGAAAGTGTTCAGCAGCCAGGCCAGCAACCCAACCAGCGATAGCAACAACAGGCGGTTGGAAGGCACCTGCTCAAGCGTTGTCCAGGTGACGGTCAGCCTGGTGGCGCTGAGCGTGAAGGTAACCGCCGTCAACAGCAGAACGCCCAACAACCCGGCAATCAGCAGTTTCTTTGCGGTTGCATCCTGGACTATATCCCTGAGCATGGATGGCAGGTTTTGGGATACCGGCTCTGTCGGTTCCGCCGCGCCCAGCATGGACACGTTCTCGAAATCCTGCGCAAAAGCATGGGCATCGACTGGTGAAATCACAAAGTGGCGATTGTCTGCCCGGATCAGGACCATATTCTGCTTGTCTGTGGCAGCAAACTCCACCGCACCAAGACCGCGGATATTGCGCTTGCCGTAGTATTGCCACGGCAGCAGAAAACCGGGCAAGGGCATGGGAGAGTCAAAATCGGATACCGGATGCGCCCATTCGACCAGGTCTAAAGGGATGATCTCACGCTGGAAACCCCAGTGGAGCTCAAGCGACGAGCGTTTGAGAAAATAGCGGGTGGTGAGGATCAGGAACGCGCGGTAACTGAAGAAAATCCCAACAACCAACAGCAGCACCGCCAGGATGATGAAGAGCAGGTTTGGATCACGCGCGGTAGTGCCCGAGCCAAGGATCAGCAGCACGAGCGCCCCCACCAGGGCCAGGAACCCGAGGCTCAAGGTAAAGTTGAGGCTTGCACGGCGGGGAGGTTCGTAGACGGCATCCATAGTTGAACGTATTATACCGGAGGCAAAAAAAGACGCTCAAGCAATTTGAGCGCCTTTTATTCAGAACAACGAAAAGCTATGCTGCCAGGTACTCGGCTCCGCGGTGCAGAGCCTCAATATTCATGGTGATGAATTTCTTCAGGCGGGCAGCAGTGTGATCTTCAAGGGCGCGTTCGAGGGCACCCTCCTTGAGCAAATGCATGTTCCCTTCCAGGGTTCCCAAAAGCACCATGTTGGCGGCGCGTTCATTGCCAATTTCCTGGGCGATCTTATTCGCGGGCACCATCAGGACATGGATGTCGTCGCGAACAGCCGGGCGATTGACCATATCCTCATTCACGACCAGGTAGCCGCCCGGCTTGATCATGGGTTCGTACTTGTCGAGGGAGGGGAGGTTCATCGCGATCACAGCGGTAGGGTGGAGAGCAGTTGGCGCACCGATCTCGTCATCCGAGATCACAACAGTGCAGTTGGCTGTGCCGCCGCGCATCTCAGGACCATACGAGGGGATCCAGGTGACATGTTTACCCTCGTCCATCGCGGCATACGCCAAAACCTGCCCGGCATAGAGTGTGCCCTGACCGCCAAACCCCGAAATGATAATTTCAGCCTGCATGCTAATTTCCTCCAATCTTCATTTCGCTTACAGCGGTGGAGACCTTGTAATCACCGACGGGATAGTAGGGCAGCATGTGCTCAGCCAGCCAATTGCGGGAGTTTTCGGTGTTCATGCCCCAGTTGGTGGGGCAGATGGAGAGCAACTCAACCATCGAGAAACCCAAGCCCTGCTTTTGCACTTCAAAGGCAGTGCGGATGGCGCGTTTGGCCAGGCGAATACCGCGAACGTCATGCAGAGTACGGCGTGCCACATACGCAGCGCCGTCCAGGGTGGCAAGCAGTTCGGCCGTACGAATGGGGTAACCCTGGGTTTCCACGTCGCGCCCGAGGGGAGAAGACGAGGTTTTTTGACCGGGCAGAGTGGTTGGAGCCATCTGACCGCCGGTCATGCCGTAGTTGGTATTGTTGATAAAAATAACTGTGATCTGCTCTCCGCGAGCCGCGGCAGCAATGATCTCGCCCATGCCCATTGAAGCAAGATCGCCATCACCCTGGTAGGTGAAGACGGTCTTGGTGGGTAAGGTGCGCTTGATACCGGTGGCCATGGCAGGCGCGCGACCGTGGGCCGCTTCAACAAAATCAAAATTGAAGTAATTGTAGGCAAAAACGGCGCATCCCACAGGGGCAACGCCAATGGTATTCTTCAACTCGCCCATTTCTTCGAGTACTTCCGCGATCAGCCGATGGGCAACGCCGTGGGTGCAGCCCGGGCAATAATGCGTGGTGCGGTCAGTAAAACCAAGCGGGCGCTTATAGACAACTTTCACATCTGTTTCTGTCATGATCTACTCTCCTGTTCCCACGAGCTCGCGCATTTTAGCCAGCCATTTTCCGCGTGCGTCCACGTCTACATCATGCTCACCCTGCACCAGGTCATTGATAGCACTGGCAATTTCGTCAGGATAAGGAACCATGCCGCCCATGCGTCCATAGAATTCCACGGGCACCCGGCGGGCAACGATGGACGTGATATCATCCAGCATCTGGCCATTGCTCATTTCTACCACCAGGAAACCTTTGACCCTGTCAGCCAGTTCGTCAACCGCCTTGGTGGGGAAAGGCGAGAGACTGATTGGACGCAGCAGTCCAATCTTGAGACCCTGCTCGCGGGCAGCACGCACCGCAGAGAGGGCGATGCGACCGGCAGTGCCAAAACCAACCACGACATATTCGGCATCTTCCAGGTAATAGCCCTTGTAACGCACTTCGTTCTTTTCGACTTCCTGCCAACGAGTCATCATCTTGACGTTGAAGCGTTCCTGGGTGGGGGGGTCAATGTTGATTGAGGTCATTACAACGCGCTCTTTGGAATCGGGGCTGCCAACGGCCCAAGCTGGCGGCGTGGTGCGCACGGGCTTGAACTCGGGCAGTTCCACGGGTTCCATCATCTGACCCAGGGAGCCGTCCAGCAGCAAGCAGACTACCATGCGGTACTTTTCAGCAATGTCGAAAGCCATACCAGTCAGGTCGACAGCTTCTTGCACAGAGGCAGGGGCGAGCACAATCAGATGATACTCACCATGACCGCCGCCATGGACCAATTGAGTATAGTCAGCCTGGGAGGGAGCAATGTTTCCCAGCCCGGGACCGCCGCGGACAACATCCACAATGACGACAGGAAGTTCCGTGCCGGAGATGTACGAGAGCCCTTCCTGCATCAGGCTGACGCCAGGGCTGGAGCTGGAGGTCATGGTGCGCAAACCTGTGCAGGCGGCGCCGTAGACCATGTTGATCGCGCCCAGTTCGCTTTCAGCCTGCACGAAAGCACGCCCCAGTTCGGGCATGCGCGCGCTGAGATGCTCGAGCAGCTCGGTTTGAGGAGTGATGGGGTAGCCAAAGTACGAGATCAAACCAGCCCGCATCGCTGCTTCAGCAATAGCAATGTTTCCTTTGATCAGTTCAAGTGCCATTACGCAACCTCCGCTTCTTTTTGGGTGCCGGGACGCACACCGCGGTAGACCGTGATGGCTGCATCGGGGCAAACGACCGCGCAAATGCCGCAGCCGGTGCAGTCTTCGGGGTGAAGCATAAAAGCGGGGTGATAGCCCTTCGCAGTCAGTCGGCTCAAGTCGATTGCGAGCGCTTGCGTTGGGCAATCGGTGACGCAGGTTTCACAAGCCTTACAATACAATTCGTTAACTTCTACCCATCCCTTGGGTGGCATGCACAGCCTCCTGATAAGTATTATTCTGCCATATTGGGTGAGAATGGCAGTTTGACTTCCTTAGTATATCGCAAAAGGAGGTTTGCGGGCTGGATCCGAACCGCCTGATTGCGTCCGGGACCAGAATTGGGCTGGGAGAGACCAACACTGCGAGGTGGCTCGATTAGAGCACATTTGAAGGATTTTCAGGGTAAGTTGAACTCATTCACTGCGAAATCCAGGTCTGAATCAA
>WOZA01000048.1 GCA_011620505.1 Anaerolineaceae bacterium | reverse complement strand
AACGCGCAACCGTCTGCTCCGCAAGCAGGTGCTCTATCCATTAAGCTACGAGGACGTTTCTGTAAGGATTGCGATTCTAACCCCATTTCGGATTTGGGTCAAGCCCAAATTCAGGTTAATCCGCACGCTGATTGGAAATCCATCACCTCACAGATTCTTTTCCAAGTTATTTCTTCCATCAAGAGGTTGTTTAATTGAGAGAAAGTGGAGTGAGCCTTCGGTCTGATCGGCCCAATTTTCTGATTAATCACCGAAATTCGAGTTTCAAGCCAATTTGAAGCTTTTCTCGTTTATACTGAAACCAGCAAACCCGTCACTCACACCATTCGCCTTGACGGAAAAGGAGGAAGCATTGAAACAATTGATCACTGGCAACGAAGCTGTTGCTCGTGGAGCCTGGGAGGCAGGCGTGCGCTTTGCCTCGGCTTACCCGGGCACCCCCAGTACCGAGATCCTTGAAAACATCGCCACCTATGAAGAGATCCACTCAGAGTGGGCGCCCAATGAGAAAACCGCCCTCGAGTCCGTCATAGGCGCGTCGCTGGCAGGCGCACGGGCGATTGCCTCGATGAAACACGTTGGCTTAAACGTGGCAGCCGATCCCTTCTTTACCTTTGCTTACATTGGCGTCAATGCTGGCGCGGTGGTGGTCACGGCTGATGAGCCCGGGCAGTTCTCGTCCCAAAACGAGCAGGATAACCGCAACTACGCAAAAGCCGCGATGATGCCAATGTTCGAACCCTCCGACAGCCAGGAATGCAAGGACATGCTGCTTGAGGCTTTTGAGATCAGCGAGCAATACGACATCCCGGTGCTTTTCAGAATGACCACGCGCGTCTGCCATTCCAAGAGCCTGGTGGAGCTGGGCGAGCGCCAGGATGTGCCGCTGAAGCCTTACGTCAAGAACATCAAAAAGTACGTGGCTGTTCCGGCTAACGCCGGCCCAATGAAGGTCAAAGTTCAAGAAAATCAAGCGCTATTAAAGGTCTATTCAAACAACTGCCAGTGGAATCGCATTGAGATGAATGAACCTGGCATCGGGATTATCTGCTCTGGTGATTGTTATCTCTATGCCCGTGAAGTTTTCGGGGATGACGCTTCCTATCTTAAACTGGGTTTCACCAATCCTCTGCCAGACGACTTGATTCGCGAGTTTGCTTCAAGGGTTGAAAAGATCTACATTATCGAAGAAAACGACCCCTACATCGAGGAGCATGTGCGCGCTTTAGGCATCGCATGCGATGGTAAGAACATCTTCCCCCGCAATGGGGAAATGAAGCCGGAAGTGATCCGCTCCGTGATCTATGGTGAGGAATACCCTGTGGATGACGAGGTTCGCGCTGCTGTGATCCCGCGCCCACCGACGCTTTGCGCCGGCTGCCCGCATCGCGGCTTCTTCTACGAGCTCGGCCGCCGAAAGAACATCATGGTTTCGGGCGATATCGGCTGTTACACACTCGCATCCGGCGCGCCGTACCATGCCATGGAGACCACCGTCTGCATGGGCGCCAGCATCAGCCTTGGGCATGGCGCGCAGCAGGTCTTTGACACCATTGAGGGCAATAAGATGCGCGTAATATCGGTTTTGGGCGACTCGACCTTCTTCCACACCGGCATCAACTCGCTTTTGGACGTCGCTTACAACAAAAGCAACCTGATCACCGTCGTGCTCGATAACCGCATCACCGCCATGACTGGCCAGCAAGACAACCCTGGCAGTGGCCGCACGATCCAGGGCGAAATCATCGAAGCCATCAGCATTGAGGCGATCGCCCGTGCTTTTGGCTTCAGGAATGTACGGGTTATCAACCCCAACCAGCTGACCGAGGTCAAACAAGCGCTGGACTGGGCGCTGGCTTTGCAGGAGCCCTCAGTGATCATCACCCGCTGGCCTTGCGCGCTCAAAAAGCAGACCCCTCTAGACCAAGAGGAGTTCAAAGGTTCCTTCACCTCGGTTTACTGGGTGAACGAAGAGATCTGCATAGGCTGCAAGAAGTGCACGCGCACTGGCTGCCCAGCGATCGTCTTCCAGGTGGCGAAGAAAAAATCGTCCATTGACCCGGAAAAATGCGTTGGCTGTAGCGTGTGCGCCCAGGTGTGCCCGAAGCAGGCTATTCAGAAAGTGGAGGCGTGATGACCACTAAAAACATTCTACTAACCGGAGTCGGTGGGCAGGGTACCATTCTTGCCAGCAAGTTGCTGACGGAAGGGTTACTTTCGCAGGGCTACGATGTGAAAATGAGCGAAGTCCACGGCATGTCGCAGCGTGAAGGTCCTGTTCTAACCCATGTGCGCTTTGGTGAGAAGGTCTTCTCGCCGATTGTTGAAGCTAAAAGGGCGGACGTAATCATCGGTTTTGAGGAGCTCGAAGTGCTGCGTAACCTGGAATACCTGCGTGAGGACGGTAAAGGTACAGTAATCCTCAACAGAGTGCGTGTCTACCCGATCGGTGTGCAAAACGGCAGCGAAAAATACCCCGAAAACGCGGCTGAACTGATAAGCGCGCGTGTCGGCAAGATGGTTGCGATGGATGCCAGTGAGGAAGCCCGCAAGCTCGGCAATATACGCGTGATGAACATCATCCTGCTGGGCGCCAGCGTGCGCCAACTGGGGCTTGAGGGGATCGATTGGGGCAGGATCATCGCTGAAAACGTCAAACCGCAATACGTGGAGCTAAACCAGCAGGCGTTTGAACTTGGCAAAAGCCTGAGTTAAATTAAAACCTTAAAACAAAAACTGGCTCGGATCTTTTGAGCCAGTTTTTTCTTTTTAATCTACAAATAAATTAGCGGTTTACATTCATCGGCATGATAATGTGCTTGAAGCTGTCGTCCCCAACGGGGCGGAGCATGCCTGGGGTATTGGCGGCGTTGGTTTCCAGAAGCACGTTGGCAGTCTTGATCACTTCCAGGGCTTCGCGCAGGTAGCGGATATTGAAGGAGATCAAAAGCGGCACACCATCCACCGAGGCGTCCACGATTACTTCGGATGAGCCAGTCTGCTCGGAGTTGGCGGAAATCTCCAGTTGAGGACCGCTGCTTGTGCTGCCGGCTTCGGGTTGAATGTCCAGCCGGGCGATGTAACTGCCCTCGCGGGCGATGATTTCGGTCTGTTTGCAGGCTTTCAGCAGTTGGGCGGTGTTGAGTACGGTGCGGGTCTTGAAACTGGCTGGGATAATCGCCGTATAGTTGGGGAAGTTGCCTTCTATCAATTGTGAAACAAGTTCTGCGTCCTTCAGGTGGAAGATCACCTGCCCGCGTCCGGCTGGGAATGACATCAGCAGGGTCTCATCGCCGTTGACTGCGATGCGCGAGAGTTCACTGAGAGCCCGGGCTGGGATCAGAGCTTCGAGATTTTGAGGAGGCTTGTGCCCGATGGTAGCTCTGCTGATGGAGATGCGATAGCCATCTGTGGCAGCCATCTCCAGTACGTCTCCCTGGAAGCTCATGTGAACGCCGGTCAGGTTGGGGCGGGTGTCTTCTGTGGAGGCGGCGAAGACCACGCGCTGGATCATTTCTTTGAAGTTTTCAACGTTCAACGGGATGGCAGTGTCGTCATCGGGCGTGGGCATGGGCGGGAATTCTTCAGCGCTGATTCCTTTGATGTCGGTGTTAAGCGTGCCGCATTTCACGTTGAGAGATTGGGTGCGTTCGTCCACTGATAGGATCACTTCTTCGCTGGGAAGGTTGCTCACAAGGTCCACGAAAGTGCGTGAGGGCACGGTCAGCCCGCCTTCCTCACTGACTTTTGCTCCAATCCAGGCGCTGATGCCGAGCTCGAGGTTGGTAGCCGAGAGCCGCAGGCGACCCTCGTCGGTCTTGACCAGGATGTTTGAGAGTACAGGGAGAGTGCTGCGGGAAGTCACAGCGCGGGAAACCACACTTACGCCGTGGGCAAGCTGCTGCTGTTGAACGATTACTTTCATGAGATCCTCCACAAATAGCTTTATGATTCAATTAAGTATAACCGCAAGAGGTTGAATTTTCCAGAAAT
>WOZA01000028.1 GCA_011620505.1 Anaerolineaceae bacterium | reverse complement strand
AGAGTGCTTCACTGTGGATGAAGATGTTGAGGGTTCGACCCCCTCCAGGCACCCAGGACCTTCGCAAGAAGGTCTTTTTTACAAAGTTTTTTACCGCAAGGTTTGACAGGCTTTTAAAGCTATGAGATAATAATTGTTTGATCGGCAGAGACGGAAACGAGTACTGCAGGCAGGCTGATAGCGAACCGGGATGGTGGAAGCCGGGCAGAACCCCTTGCAGGAAAATCCTTCCAGAGCCGCGAGCTGAACACGTTCAACGATAGTAAGCGAGCCGGATCGCCCTTCCGTTACAGAGGGTGCATGTTCAATAAGCAGCATGCGATAAGCGCTCAGCATGGCTGAGAAGCGGGGTGGTACCGCGAGTTTTGGCTCGTCCCTGTAGTGGGACGGGCTTTTTTTATTTACAAGCTGGTAAAGACCAGCCGCAGGAGGAGCAATTATGTTCAAACCAGTGTCATCGCGATTGAATATCCAGCAGGAGGAAGAAGCGCGCCTGCGTTTTTGGCGGGCGCATGAGATTTTTAAGAAATCATCTGACGAGCGCAAGGATCGCGAGCCATTTGTGATGTTTGAAGGCCCTCCTACTGCCAACGGTAAACCTGGTGTGCACCACGTCCTGGCACGGGCTTTTAAGGACATGTTCCCAAGGTTCCGTACGATGCAGGGTTACTTCGTCGATCGGCGCGGTGGCTGGGACACTCACGGACTTCCGGTCGAAATCGAAGTCGAGAGGAAGCTGGGCTTCACCTCGAAGAGCCAGATCGAGGAATACGGCATCGAGAAGTTCAATGCCCTCTGCCGCGAATCAGCCTTCTCGCGCATACAGGATTGGGAGAAAATGACCGAACGGATCGCCTATTGGGTGGATCTGAGCCGGTCTTACGTGACTTACACGAATCCGTACATCGAATCGGTTTGGTGGTTATTACGCCAGATTTGGGATAAAGGGCTGCTGTACCAAGGCTATAAGGTGGTTCCGTACTGCCCGCGCTGCGGCACACCGCTTTCGAACCACGAAGTTGCGCAAGGGTACGCCGACACGGTTGACCCAAGCATCACCGTACGCCTACCGCTGCTGGATGAACCGAATACCTATCTATTGGTTTGGACTACCACGCCGTGGACCTTACCAGGCAATGTTGCAGTCGCTGCGCATCCTGAAGTGGATTACGTCATGGTCAGAGTTGAAGGTGGGACGGATGAACGGCTGATCCTGGCGAAGGAATTGATCCCGCTTGTCTTCGGGGATAAAAAAGTGGAAGTGCTTAAGAGCATGAAGGGAAAAGCGCTCGAGGGCATGAAATATGCGCCTCTCTACTCCTTTATGCCCCCAGATAAGCCAGCTCATTACGTAGTTAATGCCGATTACGTCACCACCAGTGACGGAACCGGGCTTGTGCATATCGCGCCAGCATTCGGCATCGATGATATGCAGGTTTCCAAAGTGTATAATTTGCCGGTTTTGCTGACAATTGACGATGAAGGCAAATTCAAACCGGCAATTTCACCCTGGGCAGGCATATTCGTCAAAGATGCCGATCCGTTGATTATGGAAGACCTGGAAAAGCGAGGGTTGCTGTTTAGCCGCGGAACGCTGACCCACAGTTACCCCTTCTGCTGGCGCTGCGACACCCCGCTTTTATACATGGCACGATCCACCTGGTTTATCCGCACCAGCAAGGTCAAAGACCGCATGGTCGAACTTAACCAGCAGATTAACTGGGTGCCAGAGCACATCAAAGAAGGCCGTTTTGGCAACTGGCTGGAAAACAATGTGGACTGGGCTTTGGGGCGGGACCGCTACTGGGGTACGCCGCTGCCAGTCTGGGTCTGCGAAAGCTGCGGGCATCAGCACTGCGTCGGCTCTGTTGAAGAATTGAGCAAGCTGACCGGTGAAGATCAAACCAAGCTGGAACTACACCGTCCTTACGTGGACCAGGTGCACTTCAACTGCCCCAAATGCAAGGAGGGCACGATGACCCGCGTGAGCGAGTTGATTGACGTCTGGTTTGACTCCGGTTCGATGCCCGTTGCCCAATGGCATTATCCTTTTGAGAACCTGGAGGAATTCAAACAGCAATTCCCTGCCGATTTCATCTGCGAGGCGGTCGACCAAACCCGCGGTTGGTTCTATTCGCTGCTGGCGATCAGCACGCTGGTCTTTGACAGCCTGAGTTACGAGAATGTCATCTGCCTGGGTTTAATCCTGGATGGAGAAGGTCAGAAGATGTCCAAGCACAAGGGCAATGTGGTTGACCCCTGGGAAGTGATCGATGCCTACGGTGCCGACGCGATGCGCTGGTATCTCTATACCTCCAGCCCTCCAGGCAACGAGCGCCGTTT
This sequence comes from Anaerolineaceae bacterium, assembly GCA_011620505.1. GTDB lineage: Bacteria > Chloroflexota > Anaerolineae > Anaerolineales > Anaerolineaceae > Mesolinea. Next base: position 17,450 of record WOZA01000028.1, on the reverse strand, counting down.
TAGCACGGAACTGGTGGGGGAGGTGGTGCGCAGCTTCATGCTGACGCTGTGGAATACCTATTCGTTCTTCGTGACCTACGCCAACCTGGATAACTGGACCCCTGACTCTTCAGTCATTCCCCATTTTTCAGATCTGGACCGATGGCTGCTCTCATCGTTGGAGGCCTTGGTGAGGGATGTGACCAAAGCGTATGAAACCTATGACGTGATCGGAGCTACCCGTCCGATTGAAGCCTTTGTGGACAATCTCTCCAATTGGTACTTGCGCCGCTCAAGGAGGCGTTTCTGGAAGAGTGAGTCAGATGCGGATAAGGCTGCTGCCTACGAGACGCTGTATCGGGCTTTGGTGACCGTCTCCAAATTACTGGCACCCGCCATGCCCTTCATGTCAGAGACTCTTTACCAAAACCTGGTGCGTTCATTTGATGACCAGGCCCCGATTTCTGTGCACCTGGCCGACTGGCCAAAAGCAGACCTGAGCATGATCGATGAAACCCTTAACCACCAGATGGCGGTGGTGATGAAGCTGGCTTCGCTTGGGCATGCCGCGCGCAATAAATCGAACGTCAAGGTGCGTCAACCGCTTTCGGAAGTTGCTTTTGCCGTTGGCAGCGCGGATGAGTTGGATGTGGTCGACCAGTTTAGAGAGATCCTCGCAGACGAATTAAACGTCAAGCAGGTGAGGGCATTGGGAGGAAGCGAGGAAGCTGTTGATTACAGTCTGAATCCATTGCCCAGGCAACTGGGTCAGAAGTATAAGGGATTGACGCCAAAAGTACGGCAGGCGATCCTTGATTTGCCCGCGAAGGAAAGCGCCGAGAGGCTGTTGGCTGGTTTGAACCTGGTGATTAAAGTGGATGACAAATACTACGAAATTCTGCCAGACGAAGTCGAAGTGCATGCCGCAGCCAAAGAAGGCTTTTCCGTTGCGACGGAAGGTCCCTACCTGGCGGCATTGGTCACGACGATCAGCCAGGAGTTGTTCTATGAAGGTCTGGCGCGCGAGTTCGTGCGGCGGGTACAGGATCAGCGTAAAAGCCTTGGCCTGGATATCGCCGATCGCATCCGGATCTATTACCAGGCTACCCAAGCGTTAAGTGAGGCAGTGAAGCAAAATGAAGCTTATATTGCCGCGGAAACGTTAGCGGTGGCTGTTTTGGATGAAGCCATACCGCATGGGTTGACCGCAGTGGATGACGCATTTGATGGAGAAGAATTACACTTTGCCTTGCAAGCTGTACGAGGAGAGGCAGAGTGAAGAAATTCCTGAAACATAATGCGCTTTTGTTCCTGGTCGCCGCCGCAGTAATTGTGGTGGATCAGCTGACGAAAGCCCTGGTAAGGCAGAACCTTGCCTTTGGCGAAGCCTGGGCGCCGATCCCTGCGATCGGAGAATTTTTCCGTTTCCTATACTGGCAGAACCGGGGTGCCGCGTTTGGTACTTTGCAGAATGCCGGTCCGATATTAACGATCGTCAGGATTGGTATCGTTATTTTCATCGTCGTTTTCTATCAAAAAGCTGAAATAAAGGACACGCTGCTGAAAGTATCCTTGAGTCTGATGCTGGGCGGTGCGGTCGGTAATCTGGTTGACCAGTTTAGTATGGGTTTTGTCACGGACTTTATCGCGGTTGGAAGATTCCCCATTTTTAACATCGCTGATTCTGCTGTTACCATCGGTGTTGGGTTGATGCTGCTGGACATGCTCATAAAAGAGAAAAATGGATCCAATGTGGAACCGGAAGCGAAACCTGGCGGAGATGCATAAAGAATTACGCTACGAAGGGGAAGGTGCGATACGGCTCGATAAATTCTTAGCGCAGTCTGAGCCGGAGTTTTCGCGTGTGCAATTCCAGCAACTGATTGCGAATGGGGACGTCTCCGTGAACGGGGAGGTCCAAACAAAAGCCGCTTTCAAGCTTGAACCGGGAAGCACTGTGGGCTATTCCCTTCCGATCCACGAAGCAAGCAAGCTATTGCGGCAACCTATTGAAATCGATGTGATCTACGTTGACGAAAACGTAATCGTTGTGAACAAACCTGCCGGCATGGTTGTGCACCCGGGTGCGGGAAATACCCAGGATACCCTGGTGAACGCCATCCTGAACCGTTGGCCGGAGATCGCACCGGTGGGCGAAGCTGAACGCCCTGGCATTGTCCATCGGTTGGATAAGGACACATCCGGAGTTCTAATCCTGGCGCGCAATGAAGCAGCCTATACCTGGCTGGTGCGTCAATTCAAATCGCGAAAAACGAAAAAGACCTACCTGGCATTGGTGGACGGTCAACCGCCTACCCCCAGTGGCAGAATTGAAGCGGCTATCGGAAGAGATGAAAAGCACCGGCAGCGGATGACGGTCGTGTATGGAGACAAGGGTAAAACAGCTATCACAGAATACCATACGCTTGAACGCTACCGTAATCACACCCTGCTTGAAGTGCAGCCCCTCACAGGCAGAACCCACCAAATTCGCGTGCACCTGGCTTTTCTCGGCTGCCCTGTAACGGGAGACAGAATTTACGGCCGTCGGAAGAAGTCGCTTGATATTCCAAGATTTTTCCTGCATGCCTACAAGCTGAGCATCAAACTGCCAGGTGAGGAAGAGCCAACAGAATTCACAGCTCCATTGGCAGAAGACCTTAAAGAAAAACTAACCACTATCGAAAAGGAGTAAACCATGCAAACTTTTGATTTTCGCTCTGACACCACCACACATCCGACTGAAAAAATGCGGCAGGCAATGGCAAGCGCTGAAGTGGGGGATGACGTCTACGGGGAAGATCCGACCGTCAACGCGTTAGAACAAAAAGCAGCCAGAATGCTTGGCAAGGAGCGTGGGTTGTTCGTGACTTCGGGCACGATGGGCAATCTGCTGGCGGTGCTGGCACACTGCGCCCGGGGCGAAGAGGCTATCATGGGCACCCAGGGGCACACGTTTCTGCATGAAGCCGGTGGTGTCTCAGCCCTGGGTGGTGTGGTGATTCACACGGTTCCCAACCAGCCAGATGGAACCATTGCTTTAAAGGACCTGGAGAACGCTCTGCGCAACCCAGAGGATGTACACGAGCCAATTTCGCGGTTGGTTATTCTTGAGAACACTCAAAATGCTTGTGGCGGGGTGCCGCTGAGCCTGGAGTACACTGAAAGTGTGGCTGCCTTTGCCCATAAGCACAGCCTACTTCTGCATCTGGACGGAGCGCGGATTTTCAATGCTGCGGTAGCGTTGGGTTTACCTGCCAGCAAATTAGCAGAGCCAGCGGATTCGGTCACCTTTTGCCTGAGTAAGGGTTTGTGTGCCCCGGTGGGGTCGGTGTTGTGTGGTAACGCGACCTTTATCAGCAAAGCGCGGCGATTGCGGAAAATGCTGGGTGGCGGCATGCGCCAGGCGGGCATTATCGCGGCTGCGGGAATTGTGGCGCTGGATGAAATGGTGGATAGGCTGGCAGAAGACCATCGACGCGCGGCTTTATTGGCGGAGGGGCTGCGAGGCATTGGAAAAGTCCATTTGACTAAGAACTCACCAAAAACTAACATGGTTTTCTTCAAACTGGATGACAGTGTGACGCTTTCCATGCCAGAATTTTTGGAAGCAATGAAGCGTGAAGGCGTCTTGTTGATGGATTCAGGTCCCGGGGAATATCGCATGGTGACCCATCACGACATTACTGATAAGGGTGTGGATGTCACCTTGGAAGCTTTCAGGAAGGTGCTTTCCTAAAATCGCCGTCCTCCCGGGCACGGGAGTTGCAGTATAAACCGCGAGGAAATATGCGAAATTACTTGCGGGGCTTTAATTCATGGCGATTCAGTGGTACTGGGTTGATATTTCTTGCATTTCTGATCAGTCTGATCCCAATCTCTCTACGTACCAACGCTGTTTTTAGCCAATCAATCCCGACAGGGAATTTTACTTACTTTTTCCCACTCGTAAGTACAGGAGCAGCAACGCCCATTGGTCCGGTTGGGGGCACATTCACGTCCTTTGCGATTGATCCAGGTCAGAACGATAATATTTACGCCGGGCATTACGGCAGTGGTGTCTATAAAAGTTTCGATCAGGGCACGACCTGGTACAGGAAGAGCCTGGGATTGGGCAATTTGATCATCCAGTCCCTGGCAACGCACCCAACCAACTCAAATATTGTTTTTGCGGGAACTTATGGCGGGGGATTGTATAAATCGACCAATGCCGGGGAAAGCTGGCAGGCCTCGAGCGGGGGCGTGCTCAACAATCACATCATCTACGACATTGAAATCGATCCGGCAAATCCCCAGCGGATGTTTGTCGTCTCAAGGATAAAAGGCAGCCTCGTAGGTTACCTTGCCAGGAGTTTGGACGGAGGGGTGAGCTGGACAATCCTTCTGACCGGAAACAGCTTTTCAACCTCGGATTACTTTTATGATGTGGATATCGACCCGGGCAACTCCAGCGTGATCTATTTGACGGCGCACGAACACGGTTTTTACAAGAGCGTGAATGGCGGGGCGAGTTTTAGCCCGATCAACACGGGCGTAAGCGACCTCTCGGCGCGATCTTTCGCCATCGATAACGCCTACCCCGGATTGGTCTATGGCGGTGTTTGGCATGGAGATGGCGTCTATCGCACCTGGAATGGGGGAGCCTCCTGGGTGAGTAGTGATTATGGGTTGCCGATGGACGTTGAGGTATACAGAGTCTATCTTGACCCCTTTGGCAGGCAGCAAAAAAGGGTTTTTAGCTGCACGTACGGGAATGGTTTGTATAGTTCGGATGACTTCGCGGCCAGTTGGGTCCCGCGCGGCCTGGCTGGGCAGCGGCTTTATGACTTTGTGATTGCCGATGGAAATCCGCAGCGTTGGTACGTTGCCACCGAGAATAATGGGATCTTCCGTTCGAGCAGTTATGGATCCAACTGGAAAACTATCATGGCTGATATGCGGCTGACGGACATAACCGGACTAACAGAATTGCCCGGTGATCCTGAAGCGCTGGCAGGGGCTGTTTATGGGCAGGGAGTTTTCAGCATTAGCGATGCTGGAGAAATCTGGGAGCCTATGAACGAGGGTTTGACCAGCCTGGATATTGTTTCACTTGCAGTGGCAGGAGATCAGCTTTACGCCATCGGGCAAGGGTGGATGGACGTTTGGAATGGTCAGAATTGGCAGGCTGTCAGCCTGCCTGAAGCCAGCCTGGAGGCTTTGGATGCAGGGGAAGAGTGGGTGAAAGAGCGGGTTCTGTTGCCAGATGAAGCCTTCTGGAAGGAGGCAAGCAGCGCAGTTCAGCCGAGCAGCGTCATGTGGAGGGATGGCGAACTGCTGCTGGGCACTGCCGGCTCGGGTTTGTGGGCACTGCGAGGCGAAGATTGGCAGCAGGTTGGGCTGGCTGACTGGACGATCGACAGCTTGGTGGAGACTGCGGATGGGGAGGTGGGTATGTTCGCCTGCGAAAGGCGCGGCGCTTGTGGTGTAGTCACTTACGATTCAACCGGCTTTAGCACCATGCAAGGCATAAAAGAAGAACCCCTGGTGTCATTGATTGGCTTGATTGGATTGCCAAAAGGAATGGAGGGTTTAACTCCAGGTGATCTAACTATCGCAAGCTCGCGTACAGAGAGATGCGCATGGGCAGTGGGAGAGCAGGCCAAGGTGTGGGTTACAAAGGACTGCGGCGTAACCTGGACTGCGCATAGCTTTGAATGGACTATTCACGCGCTGGCGTTTGACCCCTCAAACGCGGATGTGTTGCTTGTCGGCACAAGAGAGTCAGGCGCTTTCAGAATGCAAGTTCCGTAATCTTAACGGTACGTTTAACCAAATCGGGCGGGGGATGTAATACAATAATGCCAGGAAAAAATTGTGATTATCGTCATGTCGGATTTGCATTTTGCGGACAGCAGCTCGCTGTCAATTGGGGAGCATTATTTTAACCACAATCTGCCGCCTGAAGTGTACCGCGCGTTTTTCAATGAAATTCTCGAATTTATTCGCAATGAAAATATCGAAGACATTGACCTGGTTTTGGCAGGAGATATTTTTGAGGTCACCCGTTCCCCGCTTTGGCATAAAGATCACTTGCGGCCTTATGCGCACAATGATCAGGTGACTGAAGGCAGTGATCTGGAAGGGCGCATCAACGAAATCATGGACGCCATTGCAGCCGATCAGCGCGTTTCAGCCACGTTGGATCTGTTTCGCAACCTGACAATTCAACTTCGCCGACCGGTCCGGATCCATTTCATCCCCGGGAACCACGACCGGCTGCTGAATGCAAGCCAGAGCATCCGCAACCGCACCCGCAGTTTTCTCGGGATGGAGCCATCCGATCTTCCGTTTGAAAACCAATATCTGTATCAGACCAATGGCGAGACAAAAGTGCTGATCCGCCACGGACATGAGTATGACTCTGCTAACTTTGGGGTGGATTTTCGGCAGTGGCTCGAAATTCCGACCCTGATTAACAAGAGTTATTATGACAGACCTTCTTTCGGCGATATTGTCACCTCCGAAATTGCCGCGAAATTGCCAATTCTCTTTAAAGAATACTACACCGAGGAAGGCATCCTGGATGACCCGGATCTTTCCCTCATGTTCCAGCGATTGATCGATTTTGACAATGTGCGCCCTACCAATGCCCTGATCAACTTTTTGTTTTCCACCCCCGGGCTTTCCATGAAGGAAGTCTGGCGCCTGATTGAGCCAATATTCATAAAAATGCTCGACGAATTGGCAGCTTCTGCTGAAATCGGTCGGCAAATGATTGACTTTGGCGGGATAACCGGTTTCTCTGCTGCAAGCCTGAAGGCGATCCTGAAAACACGCCTTTGGCGAAGAGGATTGCCCTTCTGGGTGGTCAAGACCTTACTGGCTCCGGTTTCGCGCCATTCGATAATTGGCGATCAGTCGGCGATTATTCTCAAAGAAGAATGTATGCGCACAGAAAACTCCCCCGTGCGTTGCATTGTGAGCGGGCATACGCATAATCCGCTGGTGCAGTTGATGAAAGTGGAAAAGGGGATTGAAACCTATTACATCAATTCCGGTACCTTCAGAAATGTGATTACGTCCACTCCGAATCTGCGTGATTTTGGGCGGTTGCGATCCAAAGCGCGGGTTTTGATCTTTTCACACGGCGAACGAAATCCTGAATACAACCACGCTACTGGCTGGTCCTTTGATTTCACAGCACGGCACGGTTTTGGAGTCATGCCCCCCGAGCACGACGACCTATCCCATCTTGATTGAGCCGGTCAATCGGCGGGCTGTTTCGTAATCCTTACGGCGAACGTAAATAGCGTAAGAGGTCGAGGATTGCGCCCCCCATTTGTTTTGAGAGAGGTTGAAACTCATATAGGTACTTGAATCCAACCACCTCCCAATGGTGCCGCGCGTGCGCAAAGTCTGGATGCGATACTGAATGCCATTTTCGTCCAGGATTGTGCAGGCTTGATGGAACGCTTCGGCGGAGGTTTCAACCATCAGCCTTTTGAGGAATGGAATTAACATCAGAAATTGTGGTAATTTCATCCGGTTCCTCCTTTCTGAGAAAACACTTATCGTTCGATTTCTTTTTTAAGTTGTGCCTTTGCCAGCAAATTTCCACGAAGCGCATCAATCAGGTCCGCCCGCCGCAGTGCGCCTTTTCGGTCAATCTCGATTGACTTGGCTTTGTCATCCGAAACCTTGCGCAATGCCTCTATCCAGGACGCACTCGACACTTCGGTATGATTCACCCGCCAGCGTTCCACTTTGATGGGCAGTTCGTCCGCGTTCGTCAAGCGTTTGAGCTTCCGTTGGAGGGTCATACCCTGCGACTCAAACTCAAAGGGTTCTTCCACGTATTCAGCTTTTACGGGGCAGACTTCCATGCAGGCACCGCACTTGATGCAGTAATAATCTGCCAGCACCAACTCACCAGATTCATCAATATGGAGCGCGCGGGTGGGGCAGATATCTGCGCATGCCACACAGCCTTCCACGCAGCGTTCCCGGTGCAACTGGACCGAGCCGACCCAAGCCTGCCGGACTTCAAAAGCGCCCTTACTGGCGATCTCACACTGGCGGCAGTGGATGCAGTTATCAAAATCAATCCGCATCGTTTCGCGGACTTCATCGTAGCTTATGACACCGGTCGGGCAATTGTCGATCAGGAAATCTTTCAGCGAAAAGTCAAACTTTTCCTTGTGGAAAATGGTCTTGGTGATGAATTCGGGGTAAGCGCCGTACTCAATGACCGGGATTTCAGGTTTGCCATTGATGGTGAGCGAGATGGCATGCGTGGGGCAGGATACGACGCAAGTGCCGCAGTTGACGCACTTCTTTTCGTCGACGTCCACCGAGGATCGTTTGACGATGCGTCCGTCTTTTAATTCTGCTTCCACGTGGGTGAGCGCGTCTTTGGGGCAAACAGTCGGACCGATCTGGCAGCCAACGCAGCGGTCGAGATCCCACCGCATCAGGTAATTGCGCGTGACCATTGGGCGTTGGATTGTCATTTCATGTTCGGTTTTGGTTTTCTTTGGAATACCGCGACTCATGTTTCTCCTAAAGGTCTGCCGGCAGGGCGTTCAGCTCAGCGAGGCTAAAGACCGGACCGTCTTTACAGATATATTTTGGACCGAGATTGCAGCGACCGCACTTGCCGACGCCGCATTTCATGCGCTTTTCAAGCGAGGTGAAAATGGTTTCAGGAGCGAATCCGAGCTCGACGAGAGCAGGCAGAGTGAATTTGGTCATGATTGGAGGACCGCAAACAACTGCCACACTGTTGACTGGAGAAGGCCTGACCTCTTTGACTACATCAGGAACATAGCCAACATGGTGGAGCCAATTCTGCTCCGGAACGTCGATGGCTTGATGCACTTCCATGTCATCGCGTTGGTGCCAGGCAGCAATATCCTGCTTGTACATACACAGACCGGAGGTGCGTGTGCCATAAATGACGGTCAATTTTCCATAATCTCCACGATGGGAGGGATGGTGCAGGTGTTTGGTGAGGGCATAGAGGGTTGAGAAGGCACAACCGCCGCCAATGATGACGAGGTTCTTACCTTTCCATTCTGCCAGCGGAAACCCATTGCCGAGTGGTCCGCGCATACCGACCGGGTCACCTGGTTTGAGGGCATGCAGGGCAGTTGTCACGGAACCCAGTTTTTGGGCAGTGAAACGGACAAAATCTCCTTCCCAGGCAGCGCTTGCGACGCCCAGGGCAGACTCGCCTTTGCCGATGACGCTCAACAAGCAGAATTGACCTGGATTGAAGGCGGCGAAGAATTCGCGCGCATCCTGCGGGTCGTCAAAGCTCAGTTCCAGGGTTTTGAGCGAGTTGTCGGTGGATTCGTAATAAGCATGCAAAACATGCATAGGGATAGGCAAATAGGGACTGCGGCCCTCATTAGGCATGGAGCACCTCACTGGGAAGTTGATGGGCTTTGCGCAGCATGGCGCGAATGTCCAGGCCAACCGGGCAATAACGCACGCAGCGACCGCAGCCGGTGCAGCCGATCTGGTTGATTTGGTCCAGCCAGTAGCTGTATTTGTGGCTCAAACGCTGACGCGTGCGTTCCACACGGCTGGGGCGCGGGTTGTGACCGGAAGCTTCGAGGGAATAGGTGCGGAACATGCAGGTGTCCCAGTTGCGCACGCGTTCACCGCGTTGGGCTTCGTCGACGATGTCGAAACAGAAGCAGGTGGGGCAGAGGAACGTGCACACTCCGCAGCCCAAACAGGAGCGGGAAACTTCTTCCCAATAGGGACTGGCGAAGTTCTGATCAAGCTTTTGCTTAAGCCCCTCTGTTTCGAAGGCAATGGGCATGCTTGCTGCGGCAGCCTGCTGCACCTCGCTTGCGTGCATACTTTGGTCTTCAGACGCTGTTTCAAGTTGGGTGAAAAGGTGTTCGCCTTTTTCAGTCAGGGTCTCCACCAGAAAAATCTCACCAAGGTCAGTCAGAATCGCGTCCAGACCGGCGTGGTTGAACGGTCCCGAGCCTACGGTAGTACAGAAACCGGTCTGGCAGGGTTCGTGGCAGCCCAGGCCGACCACAACGGTGGCTTCACGGCGGGCTTTCCAGAGTGGGTCGGTGTAGCGTTCCTGCTCAAAGACCGTGTCGAGCATGGTCATGGCATGCGCGTCGCAGGGACGGATGCCAAAAATGAGGCGGGGAGCAGTTTCTGAAGGGACTTCTTCGTATCCGCCAAAGCGCGTGAATTTTAGCAGAGCCTCAGAGGTGGGCAAAAAGAGGGCTTTTGGTGGAATACGCGTGTTGTGGGCTTTATCGAAGGCAAGTTCAAAGCCATCCTGCAGCGGCAGAAAATGGGTGAAATTTTGCAGAGATTGCGGCGCATACACTTCGTATTCCTGGCGCCAGGCGTTCAGCAAGTGATTTAAGTGGTCTTTTTTGAGGATCAGGTTCATGTTGGCTCTCCTCAAATCACAAAGCGGGACTTGTCGTCCAGGGTAACGGTCGAGAAAGGCGGCGCCGTGGTGGCATCCAACCCAACTTCGAAGTTGTACTTCCGGCGCATATCCTCGTTGAGTTTCTCAGTCAGGTAGGTCATTTTGATGTCCATTGGGCAGGCGCGTTCGCAAGCGCCGCAGCTCGTACAGCGACCGGTTTGATGGAAAGCGCGGACGATATGCCAGCCTTGCATGCCAGCCGGGGTTGTGCCGCTTTCCGTCCAGCGTGGGGAGATGTGATCCACGAAACACTCCTCGCAGTAGCACATCGGGCAGGCTTCACGGCAGGCATAACAGCGGATGCAGCGCTCGGCTTCCTGGCGGAACCAGGCATGCCGTTCCTCCATGGAGAGGCCGGCAAAAGCTGCAACCTTCTCGCATGCCAGGGCCGGATCACCCTCAGGCAGGAGCTCGCCGATCACAACATCAGCAGAAATTGGGTTCGGGTGGATACAGCGGGCGCAGCTCTCGTGCAGCAAGGTCTCTTTTTCAAGGGTGAAAAACCCTGATTTCGCTTCGACCAGGACAGTATTATCACTTTGCTCGATAACGCTGAACACTTCTTCCCCGGTTTGCTCAACGATCTTTCGCCAGTCAATGATCCCGTCGCAGGGTACACCGATCAGGTAGAGACCCTCACGAGGGTGCTGCCCTTCAAAAACCAGGGCGTTCACCGAGCGGCTCTCACAACCTCGTACGACCATGCCGATCTTTTGGGTCTTTGGGAAGCGGGTGAGGTAAGTGGCAAGATTATTTTGGCAAAGAGCGTTGTAAACGAGTTGATCAACCTCATCTGGGGTCTTGAAAAATGCTGGTTGGGGGTGGAGGGGAGTATCACCGGCTTTGAAACCGATGACAATATCCACCATCCCTTCGCTAAGGATACGTTTCGCTTCCGCTTTGAGGGCGTTAATATCAGGCATTAACACCCCCAACTTTCTCAGCTGCACGTGTGGCGAGGTTATGGGCAGGTCCGAGGGCTGTTATTTGCGCTTCAAAGGCTGCAAGTTCCTTCTGGATGATGCCGCGATCTTGCAGATCCAGCCAGAGGAAGCGAATGCGATCCTGTTCATAGCCGATGTGATTAAGATAATCGGAAAATTCTTCCAATTGTCGGCGGGCTGCGATGTTTCCAGTTTTAAAGTGACACTGCTCCGGCAGACAACCGCTGACCATCACGCCATCCGCGCCGCCCTGAACCGCGTTCAGGAGATACAGCGGATTGATGCGGCCAGTGCAGGGCACCTTGGCAAGGTGAATGTTTTCGGGTAGTTGCGTGTCGACCCATTCCTGGTCAGCTGGTGCGAAAAGGCACCACTGACATTGAAAAAGGACTAATTTCGGGGTCTCGCTCATGAGGATACCCTTTCTGTTTCAAGCCAGGACCAGAGCGTGTCAATCAGCTCGGCGTCGTTATAGTCCTCAACCAAGCGGATGGAAGTGGAGCGGCAAGCCGCGGTGCACATGCCGCAGGCCATGCATTTGCCCTGGTCTACCGAGGCAACCGAGATGGTGCCGCGGAAAGCCACCCGTTTTTCGACCAGGCTGATCGCTTCGTAGGGGCAGATCTTCACGCACAAGCCGCAGGCGACACAGGTGGATTCATCCACCTTGGCAACCTGGTAGGACGTCTTCTCTCCACTCTCGACTGCCAAAGCCTTGACAGCGTTGATCACACCGGAAATGTGGATTTTTTGCGGGCAGGCTGGGTAGCAGAGGTCGCAGGCGGTGCAGAGCCAGGTTGTTTTGTCGGCAAAGGCGGCATCGTCCATGTTGAAGACTGCTTCACGGATGAGACGCCGCGGGTTGTAGCTGCTCTCAAGTTTGGTCTGGATCATGCATTTGCTGGTGCAGGTGCCACAGGAGTAGCACATCATCAGCATATCACCGCCTGGAATGGCTTTGACGCGTTCGGAGAGGGCGTTGGAGTCAGCGAAACCACTCATGCGACTTTCTCCTTTCCGATCATTTCATCGACGATGAAGTCAACCTGGACCGATGCCTGAGCCACGCCAGGAATTTCATTCAACTTGGTGAGTTTCTTAGCCATCTCAGGGCGCAGGCGTTCAATCTCAGCCTTCAGGGCATCTTCAGGGATGGCATCCAGCGAGGCCTGCATCTCGTTGATGACACGGGCGTATTTGTCGCCTTCAGCCGCGCTGATCCATTCCACGCGGAAGCGACCCGGGCTCATTTGCATGCGCTCGAATATCTTCTCAAGCCGCGCAGCGCGTTTGGCGCCAACAACCTGACCAGTGATGTAGTGACAATCCTGCGGATGGCAGCCGGAATAGAGGATGGCTCCCGCACCAAGGCGGTAGGCGTCATAAATCAGGTCCGCATCCATCCGCGCCGAGCACATCACGCGCAAACCACGTTCGTTGGCGCTGTATTCAAAATGCGAGGTGCCGGCAAGATCTGCGCCGCCATAGGAGCACCACTGGCAGCGGAAAGCGAGGATCTTCTTCTCCGGTTCGACGGCCAACAGAGTGCGGATTTGTGCCAGCACCTGGGCATCGGTGTAGTGGAGTTGCGTGATCGAGTCGTGCGGGCACTCGCCAACACAGGCGCCGCAGCCGTGGCATTTGGCGGTGATCACTTCCGCCGCGAGACCTTTGGTGTAGTCGATGGCGCCGTAGGGGCAGGCGCGGGCGCAGATGCCGCAAGCCTGACCTTTGGCGCTGACGCAGCGATCCGGCCAGACGACAGCTACGGTCGGTTCGATCTGCCAGCTGTCGGAGTGCAGAATGCGCGAAGCGCGGGAAGCAGCCGCGGAACCCTGGGCAACGCTGGCAGGGATATCTTTGGGACCCTGGCAAGCGCCGGCGAAGAAGATTCCGTCGGTGGGGCTGTCTATCGGGCGCAGCTTGGGGTGATATTCCATAAACCACCCGCCGGGAGATTGTGCTATGTTGAGTACAGAGCTCATGTGATTCTGGTCAGGTTGAGGAATAGCAGCCTGGTTGAGCATGACCATGTCATACTCGCGTTCAATCACTTTACCAAGTGTGATATCTTCCGAGGAGATGAAAAGCTGATGAGTGTCAGGGTCTTCTGTGATTTCGGATGGGCGTCCCTGGATGAAGCGGATGCCAGATTCGCGGGCTCGGTCATAGAACTCTTCATAACCCTTCGATGGCGTGCGGATGTCAATGTAATAGATTGAGATTTCGGTATCCGGGTGCATCTGCTTGAGCAGCAGCGCGTTTTTGATGGCGTACATGCAGCAGAAGTTCGAGCAGCTTGGGTTATAGCGTTTGTCCCGGGAGCCGACGCAGTTGATGATGGCAATCTGCTTGGGCGACTTTCCATCGCTTGGGCGGATCAGGGCGCCGTTGGTAGGTCCGGCTGAGTTGTTTAAGCGTTCCATTTCCATGGCGGTGATTACGTTCGGGAAGCGGCCGTAGCCGTATTCAGTCATGGGGGTGGGGTCAAAGTGACTAAAGCCGGTTGCCACTACAATGGCACCGATTTCCTGCTCCACCAGTTTGTCTTCCATGCTGAAGTCAATGGCTTCCAGGGCTCCGCAGGCTTCCACGCATTTATAGCAGTGAATACAGGCATCCATATCGATGTTATAAATCAGAGGCACTGCCTGGCTCATGGGAATGTAAGCAGCCTTGCGCGGGGCAAGGTTCATCTCAAAGTAGTTGGGGATTTCCACCGGGCAAGCTTTGGTGCAGGCGCCGCAACCATTGCAGCGATCCGCGCGTACATATTTGGCTTTTTCCCTCAGGGTCACCACGAAATTGCCGACGTATCCTTCGACTTTTTCAACTTCGGTAAAGGTCTTTACTTCAATCAGGGGCTGACGCGCCGCGTCAACCATTTTTGGTGCAAGAATTCATATACTACAGTCCATCGTTGGAAAGGTCTTGTTGAGTTGCGCCATGACCCCTCCAATCGTTGGTTCTTTTTCCACCAGGGTGACCGGGATGTTCTGTTCAGCCAGGTCGAGAGCGGCATTGATGCCAGCCACACCACCGCCGATGACCATGGCGCGCTTGGTGACGGGCACTTTGATCATGTTTAGCGGGGTCAGGAATGAAGCTTTGGCAACTGCGGCTGCGGTGAGGTCTTTGGCTTTTTCGAGCGCGCCAGCACGGTCATGACCGTGCGCCCAGGTGCACTGCTCGCGAATGTTTGCCATTTCCATCAGGAACGGGTTCAAACCAGCTTCAGCCACACAACCTCGGAAGGTGGGTTCGTGCATGCGCACGGAACAAGCTGAAACAACAACGCGATTTAGGCCGTACTTGGCAATGTCTTCTTTGATCAGGCGCTGACCGCTATCGGCACAGGCATACATGGTATCGATCGAGCGGACTACGCCCGGAAGTTTGCCAGCAAAATCCACTACTTCTTCCGGGGGAATAACGCCGGCGATGTTGCTCCCGCAATGGCAGACGTACACGCCGATACGCGGTTCATCCTGCGGAAAATCCGCAGCATGGCTTTTGGTGATGGGGTCTTCACTCATTCGGGTTCCGTAGCTTTCTGAGGAATTTCAAGAGATTCTGCTATGAGGGCACGGCGAGTCTTTTGAGCGCGCTGGTCGGGTGTGGTCAGGGCAAGTGCTTCTTTGGGGCACCATTTTACACATTGAGGACCTTCCGGTTCATCCTTGCACTGGTCGCAAATCTCTGCCAGCGCAGTTTTGGGATTGATGGAGATCGCGCCGAAATCGCAGGCTTCGATACACCACGCACAGCCATCACATTTGGCGGCATTGACGTCAATGATACCGGTCACGGTGTCCTGGGTAAGCGCATCACGCGGGCAGACGATCACGCAGGGAGCGTTTTCGCAGGTGCGGCAGGCGATGGCGGTGATGAGGACTTCATCCACGCGCACGGTGCGGATGCGGCTGCGATAGGAGTTGTATTCCCCGGTTTTTGTGAATGAACAGATGTATTCGCAAAGTTGACAGCCTACGCAAAGGTTAGGGTCGCAATCAATGTAAGCATATTTTGAAGTACTGGTTGCCATAAGTTCCTCGTTAAACTCCGATTTGTTCAGCCACGTCGGGCATGCCGAGCTTGATCAATAGTTCTTTGGGGATCAAACCTTCTTCGGTCCAGCCTTTGGCCTGGTAATATAGTTTTTTCATGTATTCGAGCTCTTCATCTGTCACAACTACGCCTGCGCTGGGGCCTTTGGTAAAGGGATCGTGTTTCCAGCGCCAGGGCAGGTCATCATCTTTCTCAGTCCAGCCCTCACGAATATTGAAGGCTTTCTTGATGGTGCAAGCGCGCACACCGATCAAGTCAACGTCATCGTAGCCAAAGTTCCAGCCAGTGGTGGCATTGATTAGTTTGGCGATAGAAGGCCATGCACCAGCGCGGTCTGCTTTTCCGGTGAAACAGCGGCGAATGAACTTGCAGAGGGGCAATGTGTCGTAGACGGCAGCGTATTCTTCCGAGTCGGCAGCCACGCGACCGCGGGTTTCATCGACAGTCAGACGGTTGGTTTCGCCTTTCATATCCGGATCGTAAGCGGCAGAGCGGTTGTGGCAGCCGCCGCGGGTACCGGTAGCAAGCCCGACAGCAAATGTCTTGAGCGCGCGCGCGTCGTAACCGGCAGATTCAAGACCTTTTGTGTTTACAGCCCATTTGTAGGTCTCGGTGCCGCGTTCTTCGTCAATAGTTCTGCTGGCAATGCGGGTCCCCTGGGCAAGCAGTTTTCCAATGCCTTCCTGGTCGCGGATCATTTCAGCCACAGCTACAGCTGCTTCTCCATTGCCGAAGGTTAACTCGAGCCCTTCGGGGTGAGCTTTGCTGGCAAAGTCTTCCTTCTTCAGAATACCTTTTTCGTAGCATTCCATTGCCCAGCCGATAGTACCACCCATGGTAATGGCGTCCATGCCATCGTGGTCCGCAATAGTGATCAACTTGATGGAGGTCCGGATATCTGAGATCCCCAGGTTGGAGCTGTTGGCAAAGAGACATTCATATTCAATGCCTGTCATCGCACCAGCGAAGGGTCCGGTCTTGACCATCGACATCTGCTCACAGGCGATGGGGCACTGGGCACAGGCAATAACCTTGACTTTGTGGTGTTTGTCGAGATATTCACCACTGACCAGTTCGGCATCTTCAAAAACACCTTCCTGGAAGTTGCGGGTAGGTAACACCCCCATTTTATTTGTGGTGAGTAGACCTGTGGAAGTGCCATAAATGCGGTATTTTTCGGTATCTTTTCCCTGCGCACTCTTGGAAAGATCGAAAGAAAGCTGGTTGAGAGTTTTGGGATCGTAGACCGTTACGCCGTGTGTACCCCGCACAGAAACCGCCTTGAGTTTTTTGTGCCCCCAGAGCATTCCGTGTCCCGTACGGCCAGCCTGGCGGCCATCGTTGGTGACGTTGGCAAAACGCACTAAATTCTCGCCACAAAGACCGATGGTGCAGGAACGGATCTGTTCGTCGCCGAGTTTTGCGCGGATAGCTTCTTCGGTTTCGTACGTGCCTTTGCCGAGCAAATAGCTGGCATCGTTGAATTGCACACGATCATCATCGATAAAAAGCTGTGTCCATTTGTCACAACTATTATGTAATACCATGCCATCCCAACCAGCGCGTTTCAGCGCAATGGAAAACCAACTGCCGGAGAGACTATCGCCGATGACACCAGTGAGCGGTGATTTGGATGCCAGCCCGAATTTGGCGCCCACAGGCACTGGCGTACCAGTGAAAATGCCATTGGCGAAGCAAATCGGATTGCCGTCGTCGAGTGGATCGCAGCCGGGGACGATGTTTTCCCAGAGCAGACGCGAAGCCATCGAGACCCCGCCGATGTAGATTTTGTACCATTCCTCGGGTTTAGTTTCGACCCAGTTTTTCTTGGTTTTCAGGTCAATATGAAGGATTTTTCCACTATATCCGTACATGCTTACTCTTACTCCTGTTTGTGGTCAAGTCGGAAGAAATTGCTGAACATCTTTGACATGTTTAATAAGATGTGGTTTTTGTAGCTCACGGTGATAAGTATAACTTAAACTGCCAATTTTGACAGAAATTAA
>WOZA01000073.1 GCA_011620505.1 Anaerolineaceae bacterium | reverse complement strand
AGCGTGACGCGGGTGTCTTTGATGTGAACCGCGAGCGGCACGCCGCTTTGATCCCAGGTGGTGACAGGCTCAAAGGAATACATCCCGGCTTGCACCTGGACCGGGCTGCCGGTCTGGATGTAGTCTGACGGCTCTGGCGTGGGAGTTGGCGCAGGAGTGGAGGTGGGGATTTGCGGCGGCTTGTAAATGGGCACTTCGCTTCGCCCCGGCAAGGTTGTCTGATACTGACAGGCCGTAAGCAGGCTTGTGAACAGAAAAAGAACGCCTAAGCGGTAGATGGTACGCATCGCTAACTCTGCGGAGGGGTTGGGGTGAAGGCGCTGACCAGGTGAAAGTCTTTCAGCATGGCATGGAAGGTGGGCAAAAAGGCTTCCCAATCGGCTTGAATGCCTGTGCCGAGCAGGATTACCACCACGCCGGGCATCGCGACGATCACCACCTGGCCCAGCATGTAGGAATCCTGGTGCGGTTTGGCAATATCAAGCTGCAGGGTGGGGTAACGGTCGACTTTTGTCTCACTCTGGTTAATAACCTCGTAAGCGTCGTCGAGATGGCTGCTGAGAAATTCCTGGATCAGCGGTTCAGCGGCATCAATGTGCTGAGTGGTGTCGAGCGTGTTGGTGGGGGCAAGGTAGAGCAGCACGCGCAGGTCTTCTTCGCTGCCATCGTAGTCCGGGGGGGTATACGTGCTGATGTCGCCGGTTACCTGGCCCTGCCATCCTTCCGGGATTGAAAAATCGAAACGGCTTTGAGGGTCAGGGGCGGATACAAGCGGCAAAACCTGCCCATTTTCCGAGCAGGCAGTCAGCATAACCAGCAAAACCAGGCAGAAAATCCAACCCTTATGGAGCAGTTTCATATCCACAGATTGTACCCGAAATCTGCGCCCAATCGCCATTCCACGCTTATAATCAGCCTATGCTGCCACAACCCGATGAGATTATTTACGACCGACGCCGTAAGCGCCTGATGGTGCAGGTGATGCCTGGGGGAAAGGTGGTGTTGAAGGTTCCGCTTGGGACCAGCAGACGCCAGATTAGCAGCTTTTTGGAGCAGCATTCCGGCTGGATTACCCAGAAAAAGGCCCTCATGGCAAGGGTGTCCCCACCTGCCCAGGTGCATCGTTTTGTGGAAGGGGAACTGCTCTGGCTGGCAGGCAGACAATACCCACTCCACCTGGCAGATAAAGGACCAAAGGCATTGGTTTTCAAACAAGGGCAGGGTTTCATCCTGGCGCGCAGTGAGCAAAAAAATGGGGCCGAAAGGCTGAAAGCCTACTACCGTGAATATACCCGCCGGGCTGTAACTTCCATTGCTGCGAGATATGCAAACAAATGGGGTTTACAGGTTAAATCAATCCGCATCACGGGTGCAAAAAAACGGTGGGGATCATGCAGCCAGCAAAATTCACTCAATTTCTCGCTGCGGCTGGCCATGGTCCCACCGGAAGCGCTGGAGTACGTGGTCGTGCATGAATTGGCACACACCCGCCACCATGATCATTCGCGGGCTTTTTGGGCCTTCCTGGAGCAGATGATGCCGGGTTACGAAACCCAACGCAGCTGGCTGAAGCAAAACGGGCTCAAACTACCGGATTTTTAATCCTCGGCTTGCCCTTTCAGTTCATTCCCCTGCGCGTCAAAACGCTTGCGTTTGCCAGTCAGGCTCTCAATCCTGATCTCATAAACTTTGGTGATATGCAGCGCGTTTTTTGTCGCCAAGTCAAAAAAAGCCATCTTTTCCGGGGTGAACTTTTCGCAAATACAGCGTAAACCCGCCAATTTTTCGGCGGGATCCGTCAGCTCGTACACCCTGCCCTGCACACAGGCCGAGGCGAACTCCGTGGTGAAAACCTTGGAAACGAGCATGGAAGCAGCTCCGGGTTCGCTTAGCATGCCCCTTAATTCCCCGCAACTGAACAACTCTGGCACCTGCGCGTGTGAGACGAACGTCAGCGCCACCTCCTGACCATCTGGCAGGTAGTCCACCTTGCTGCCGGCTGCAGCAGAATGGAAGAACAACCTATCGCCAGCTCTCGCGATGGAAAGCGGGATGGCATAGGGTTTTCCCTCTGGCGTGACGCAGGCCAAAACGCCATACTGGCTGTGGTCAATTACGTCACGGGCAAATTCCGAGTCCATTTCACGGTCTTTTCGGCGCATTAGTCAATCT
This sequence comes from Anaerolineaceae bacterium, assembly GCA_011620505.1. GTDB lineage: Bacteria > Chloroflexota > Anaerolineae > Anaerolineales > Anaerolineaceae > Mesolinea. The sequence continues at coordinate 1,873 of WOZA01000073.1, read as the reverse complement.
CCTGAAAAAACATATGGCAAAGTATACCGCTGACGTAAAAGATGACATTTTCTTATGAAATTGGCAACTTTTGACCTCTATCCAACCGCATGAAAAGACGCTAAACTATGCCCATAAATAGAACAAACGTTCTATAAACAGGAGGCAGCGTAACATGCGACACCCAAACCCCACTTGTCAGGCTTATACGCAGCCAACCGGAAAAGCCCGCCCAAACGCGGCGGGCTCACTCCGGCAGGCGCAGAGTGAGCAGCTGGACCGATTAGCTGAACGGGAAGCTTTTCTGGCGGATTTCAGCCCGGCTGAACGCCTGCAGCTTTCCGAAGCAGCCAAGCTCAACCTTGATGAAGAGATCAACATGCTTTCGCATACGATGAAACGCTTTATGCGTGCCGCGGAGAGTGCCGGTGAGGAGGACTACCCGGTTAACCTGGCAAAATCGCTCGATCTGCTGGGCTTGACCTGCTCACGCCTGGCGTCCGTGCTGCGCGTGAATGCCATCCTGGTTGGTCCGGAAAAGAATGATGTTTCGAAGGAATTGCTCAAACGCCTGACGGATTTCAGCCAGGAGGTCAAGCAGATGGGTGAGGTCAGCCATGATTGAAGCGCTTACTTTTCCCGGAACTGATCTGAGCTACAGCTGCCATCTGCGGCTTTCGGAAACTGAAAACCTGCGCCGACCCGATTTTTTGCGTTCCCTGCGGAAGATTAGCAACTTCACGCGTGTCTTCGGCGGCATCACGCTGCGTGCTTACCAGCAGGCAGCCGCTAACGCCATTGTAAATTCGGTGCTGCAAAACCAGGGGCTGTCGATCGTGGTCATGTTCCCGCGCCAGTCCGGCAAGAACCTGATGCAGGCGCAGCTCGAGGTCTACCTGATGGCATTGCTGGCGGAAACAGGGGCAGAGATGGTGAAACTCTCACCAACCTACCAGCCCCAAAGCTTGAATGCCATGCGCCGCTTGGAAACCGCCCTAGAGGCGAATTTTCTGACGCGCGGCAACTGGCACAAAAGCGCCGGCAACCACTACCGCTTCAACAAAGCGCATCTCACCTTTCTGTCGGCGGCGCCTGGCTCCAATATCGTCGGCGCCACCGCTTCCACGCTGCTTTCGCTGGATGAAGCACAGGATATTGAGATTGCCAAATATGATAAGCAGATCGCCCCCATGGCAGCCTCCACCAATGCCACGCGCGTCTTCTGGGGGACTGCCTGGAGCGCTCAGACCCTGTTGGCGCGCGAACTGCGGGCTGCCAGGGAGGCAGAAGCGCGCGACGGCATTCGGCGGGTGTTTCAGGTTAGCGCTGAAGAAGTAAGGCAGGAAGTCCCGGCTTATGGCATGTTTGTGGATGAGCAGATTGCGCGCATGGGGCGCAACCATCCGATGGTGCGCAGCCAGTTTTTCAGCGAGGAGATTGATTTTGACGGCGGGTTGTTCACTGCCAGCCGGCTCGGTTTGATGCAGGGCGCGCACGCCGCGCTCGAGACCCCCTTGCCGGGTAAGCGATATGCCTTGCTGATCGACCTGGCTGGCGAAGATGAAGCCTTGCGCCAGGGTGGAGCGAACACCGTTCTTGATAACCCCGACCGGGATCTGACCGCGGTGACGGTGGTGGAGCTGGATTTCTCGCTGCTGGGAGAAGACCTGGTAGGGAAGCCGATTTATCGAGTGGTCAACCGGCAGCTCTGGCAGGGCGAAAGGCACAGCACGCTCTACGCGCGCTTGTTGCGCCTGGCGGAGCTTTGGCAGCCGGAAAAAATCGTGGTCGATGCCAGCGGCGTGGGAGCGGGCGTGGGGTCCTTCCTGCGTGACAAGCTGGGCGAGCATGTGGTCGCGCTGCAGTTTACCCGACAGTTGAAATCACGCCTGGG
>WOZA01000060.1 GCA_011620505.1 Anaerolineaceae bacterium | reverse complement strand
CACGGGGAGCCGCAAGGCTGAGAGGGACGCACAGTCCGACCCGAAAAACCTGATCCGGATAATGCCGGCGGAGGGATGTGCAGCCAGACCAAAAAAACACCCTCCCGGCGGAAGGTGTTTTTTGATGCAAACTGACAAACGCGCGGTACTCTTCGCAAATGGTCAAGCCAAACCCGGCTTTGAAGTAAGCTTGCTGCCTGGCGATTTCCTGGTAGCAGTAGATGGCGGTCTCCACCATCTGAAGCGCCTGGGGCTCAAGCCCGACTTGCTGATTGGCGATCTGGACTCAGTAGACGCCAGTGAACTGGCGGAGATCATGGATACCGGCATCGATGTTCGGCGCTTCCCGCCCGCCAAGGACCAGACCGACCTTGAACTGGCGCTTGAGTACGTCCTCAAACACGACTATGCGCAAATCGTGATCGCCTATCCTTTCGGCGACCGAGTGGATCACACCCTCGGTAATCTCGGCCTGCTCTCCCGCCCGGACCTGGCAGGTAAAACGCTCTCGCTCGATGACGGCCAGGTGGAAGCGCGCCTGCTCGATGCAAGCGCCAGCCTGGCCACCCAACCCGGCGACCTGATATCCCTCATCCCCTGGGGTACGCCTGTCGAAGGGATTTTCACCAAAGGGCTGCAATACTCTCTCAACAACGAATCCCTTGTTCCCTGGCAAACCCGCGGAATCAGCAATATCGCTCTGGCTGATTCAGTTGAAATTGATTTTCGATCGGGTCGCTTATTGATTATTAGAACAAAATCTCTTTCAGGAGGATGACGTGATGTCCAGAAAAATACTCGTTTTTACCCTCTTTGTTTCGCTCCTTTTGGCAGCCTGCACGACAACCGCTTCCACTACCGATTTGCCCGGCGAACCCACGACCCTGACGGTCATGACGCATGACTCCTTTTCGGTGAGCCAGGAAGTGCTCTCCGCTTTCGAGACTGCTAATAACATCAAAGTCAATTTTGTTAAGGGCGGCGATACCGGTGCCACGCTCAACCGCCTGATCCTTGAATCGCTTTCGGGCAGTACTCCGGGCGCGGATGTGTTTTTTGGATTGGACAACACCTTTCTCTCCCGTGCCCTGGACCAGGACCTGCTCGAACCATACAACGCGCCGCAACTGGCACAGATCCCGGCTGAGTTCAAGCTCGACCCCGAAAACCGCGCGTTGCCTGTCGACTATGGTGACGTCTGCATTAATTACGACAAAGCCTGGTTCAAGCAAAATGATTTGCCCATCCCCACCTCGCTGGCTGACTTGACAGATCCTCAGTACGCCAACCTCCTGGTGGTCGAGAATCCTGCCACCTCCTCCCCCGGGCTGGCTTTCATGCTGGCGACGATCGCCGAATTTGGCGAGGATGGCTGGCTGGACTGGTGGCAGGCAATGAAAACCAATGGAGTCCAAATAACCTCTGATTGGGAAACGGCTTACTATACCAATTTCTCCGGTTCATCCGGCAGAGGCGCCCAACCAATGGTCGTTTCCTACGCTTCCAGCCCCGCCGCTGAGTTCATTTACGCGGAGACAGAACTGAGTGAATCGCCGACCGCCTCACTGACCGGAGCGGGCATGTGCTGGCGCCAGATCGAATTCGCCGGCATCCTCAAAGGCACCCAAAACCGGGCTGCAGCAGAAAAGTTCATCGACTTTCTCCTCAGCCAGCCGTTTCAGGAGGACGTCCCCATGCAGATGTTCGTGTTCCCGGTTCTGCCCGAAGCAGTCATTCCGGAAGCTTTTCAAAAGACCGTCGAGTCGCCCGAGCAACCTGCCAGCCTACCGCCTGAGTTGATAGCGTCTAAGAGAGATGCCTGGATCAATGCCTGGACCAATCTCATGCTGAACTGAGCCTGGCATTATGACCAAACGCCCTGCATTGCTAGCTCTTGCCCTTTGGCTGATACCGTTGGCGTTCCTCGCCTACTTCTTTTATCAGCCACTGATTGCTATTTTCAGGGTGGTATTTTCGGAGCGCTTCAGCCAGGGCTGGGAATTTTTTGAGTGGTCGCAAGTTAGCAGACCGCTCAGCTTTACTTTTTTTCAGGCGACTCTTTCCACCCTTCTGACTTTGTTGGTGGGTCTACCAGCCGCCTGGCTCTTTGCCAAGTTCGATTTTCCCGGGCGGAAGGGGCTGCGGTCCATCAGCCTGTTACCTTTTATCCTCCCGACAGTAGTGGTGGCGGCAGCCTTCAACACGCTGATAGGACCCCAAGGGTGGATCAACCAGGCGTTGATGGCTCTTTTCAACCTGAGCGCGCCCCCTTTAAAGTTGCTCAACAGCCTGCCAGCCATCCTGATGGCACATGTCTTTTACAACACATCGATCATCATCCGGATTGTCAGCTCTTCCTGGAGCCGACTCAATCCGCGCCTTGAGCAGGCCGCCCGCCTGCTCGGCGCGACCCCCTGGCAGGCTTTTACCAAGGTTACCCTGCCTTTGCTCGCGCCCTCCTTGCTGAGCGCCTCCCTGCTGGTTTTCTTGTTTGACTTCACCAGTTTTGGCGTGGTGTTGATGCTCGGAGGTCCGCAGTTCAGCACCATCGAAGTGGAGATTTACAACCAGGCGATGAACCGCTTCAACCTGCCGGTGGCGGGATTGCTTTCGGTGATCCAGCTTGGCATCACCTTGCTCGTTACGCTGCTGCAGAACCGGGTCAACACCCCTCGTTACGGCAAGGCAGCGCTCAATCCGGAAAGAAGCGCCCTCCGCCGTCCTGCTAAGAGGTGGCAGAAGATCTTCGTTTTATTTATGGTGATCTGCCTCATTTTGTTGTTTGCGGTGCCTGTCGTTAGCTTGATCACCCGCTCGTTCGTGACCCTTGAGGCTGATCGGGGTCAGCGAGGGGAGGTTGCAGTTGGTTTGACTCTGCGCTACTATCGCGAACTTTTCCAGAATCGCAGTGGATCGATCTTTTACGTGCCCCCAATCCAGGCAATTCGCAATTCCCTGCTCTACGCCGGGGTGGCAATCCTGATCGCCGGTCTGCTCGGTTTGCTCACCGCTTATGCCTTGGCGCAGCGAGCCCGCTTCAACAAGTTCCTGGAGCCCCTTTTCATGCTTCCCCTCGGCGCCAGCGCGGTTACCCTTGGGCTTGGGTTTCTTCTCATCTTCAACCGCCCGCCCTGGGCAAACAGCCGCTTCCCGCTGATGATCCCCATTGCGCACTCGCTGATCGCCCTGCCGTTCGTGGTGCGCACGATTCTGCCAGCCATCCGCAGCATCCCGGAATCGCTCCGGGAAGCTTCCCGTACACTCGGCGCCAACCCCTTGCAGGTGCTGCTCAAAGTGGACTTACCCATCGTTCTTCGCAGCCTGCTGGTAAGTTTGGTGTTCGCCTTTACCATTTCGCTCGGGGAGTTTGGGGCAACCAGCTTCCTCAGCAATCCACACGCCCCCACCATTCCCGTGGCAATCTACCGTTACATTTCACAACCGGGTGCGTTAAACTATGGCCAAGCACTGGCAATGTCCAGCCTGTTGCTGCTGGTTTGCGGACTGGGCAGCATATTAATTGAAAAGATCCGCCTCCCCGGAGAGGAGTTGTTTTGATGCTCGAGGTACAAAACCTGACAAAGGACTACGAAAACAAACCGCTGCTTAAGGGTGTCAGTTTTGAGGTGGGCAAAGGCGAGCTGGTCTGCCTGCTGGGTTCTTCCGGCTCTGGCAAGAGTACTATTCTACGCATCATTGCCGGGCTTGAAGAACCGGAATCTGGGGCAGTCTTGTGGCAAGGGCGGGACTTGCGTGACGTCCCGACCCATAAACGGGGCTTTGGCTTGATGTTCCAGGATTACGCCCTCTTCCCCCACAAAACGGTAGCGCAGAACATCGCCTTCGGCTTGCAGATGCAGGGTCTCAAGGAAGAAGAAATCTCACGACGCGTGAAAGAAAGCTTGGAGAGTATCCGCATGCAGAGCTTCGCTGATCGCCCCATCACGGAACTCTCCGGCGGCGAGCAGCAGCGGGTTGCCCTGGCGCGCGCGCTTGCCCCTGCGCCCAATCTGCTCATGCTGGATGAACCGCTCGGAGCGCTGGACCATACCCTGCGGACACAGCTCATCCAGGAACTGCGCGCCATCCTGCATCAGAGCCAAATCCCCGTTATCTACGTGACCCACGACCGCGAAGAAGCCTTTGGACTGGCTGATCGCCTTGTGATCCTGCACGACGGCATCATCCTGCAGCAAGGCAGTCCCAGGGAGCTGTTTGAGCAGCCCTCGACCCCATGGGTGGCAGAGTTTCTCGGGTTGGGCAACCTGGTCCAAGGGGTGGTGACTCAGCTGGAGCCCTTGCAGATAAAAACGTCTTTCACTGAGCTGACTTTATCCAGTTCGCCCCTTGAATTTAGCGAAGGACAGGTATGCCAGGTCCTGCTCCGTCCCGAAGACGCGCTCATCGCCCCGACAAATTCTGCTAGCGAAAATTACTTTGAATGTATCGTCCGCGATTCGCTCTTCATGGGGGAGTATTACCAGCTTGAACTGCTCTGCTCGCAAACCACACTGTTCGCCAGGAGTGAGACTCCCGCGGAGGTTGGTTCGAGGCTGGGTGTGAGTTGGCCTGCAGACAAAATCCAGGTTTTTCCGAAATAATGAGCACACGAACCTTGACCGTCTTCAAACAAAACCACCTTGGGGAGCCAGTGTTCAGTTGGAAAGGCGAGCTCGTCGCTGAAACCCCCACCAGCCGCCTGGTAAGCGCTCGCTTCAGCGGAGCAGATGCCGTGCCCGTGGATAAAGTTACCTTTCGCAAGGACGACTTGATGCTGGAGCGCTATTACACCGACCGCTGGTATAACCTGTTCGAGGTCCACCAGGGCTTATCCGACCAGGTGAAATGCTGGTACCTCAATCTTAGTTACCCGGCACAATTCAGCGTGGAAAGCATCATCTGGCAGGACCTTGCGCTTGACTTGGTGGTGTACCCCAATGGCGAGTACCGTCTGCTTGATGAAGATGAGTTTAACGCTCTGCCGCTGGATGGCGCAGTGAGAAGGCACTGCCTGGAAACAGTACGGGATATTCTCAGTGCACCCGGCTTAATTAAACCTGGCCTGGTTTTTCAGCCAGGCCGGTTAGAATAAGAAACAAGATTAGATAAAGCTCAGCAGGGGAGTCAACATTGACCAGTCGATCCGATATTGACCGCTGGCGACCAGGAGTAATACCACTACCCCACCAATCAATATGCAGCAGCATAAAACCAGCAGAATCACCAGCAGAATAATCCACCAGGCGTTGCTTTTCTTTTTTGGCTGCTGGGTGTACAAAGGTTTTGATTCGGGTGTTTGCGTTTCAGTATAAGTTTGATAGTTTTGATCTTCCATGTAAATCCTCTTTAACGTGCAAAATTGATAAGCTCACTGAGCGGACCACAAAAAGCGATACTTCCAAAAACTCCCAGAAAAATCAGCATGCCGAGGCAGAAAGTGAGCACCCCCAGCCCAATTCCGATCCAACCAAGGATTAACCCGGTATTTGCCAGGCGCTCACCGCCGATCCGACCGTGACTTTTTCCTATCTCAGATTTCGCGACATAGCCTGTAATCAATGCTATTATTGCACCCCAGAACGGGAAACCAATAAAGTTGGCAATACCGCTGATCAGACTGATGATCGACCAGGGCGAAGTGACCTGCTCTTGATTTGAATCTATGTGCTCTGTCATTTCATGACTCCTCTAACTTGTGCTCCCACTGGCCTTTGGCTTACGTCGGCGATTGACAATCGACGCGACCAACCATATGGTCAAAAATACGATGATAACCATCAGTATCGGAACCACAATCGATAACACCGAGACAATCGCGGCAAAAACATCTTCGAGCGTGCTCACCACCGGTGTGCCCATACCTGCCGTCGCCACATCCACCACGGGTCTGGCAACCACGGATTTCGCAGCGTTCACCGACCCCGCCACCAACAACCCACAAACCAACGACAAGACCGGATGAATTTCGGTGATGGTTTTCGCGCTTGCTGCAAACAAGATTGCGCCTGCCACCGGGCGGATGAAGGATTGGACGGCATTATTGATGTGATCTACCACCGGCACCTTATCAGCAACCGCTTCAATCACAACCAAAACCGCCAAAACACCGATCGTCCACCAGCTTTCGAGGGCATTCCAGGGTTCTGCCAGTTCGATCAGATTGGTAAACTTTGCCATCAGTGAAACCACCAGCAAAGGAATGTAGGCGTTGAGACCTGCCGAAACCGAGAGACCAAACGCTCCAAGAATCCCACTCAAAACTTCTGTCATTAATGCCTGCCTTATTATTGAGAACTACCTCAACCCTTACATTATAGTCATTCTAATCCTAAGCACAGTAGAAAATCAAAGGTTTATCGGCTCCCACGTACCGGTTAACGCCAACCGCAGCCATGATGTCAGCAATATCTGCAGCAAAGCAATGGTCATGCCCATCAGGATTGGCAGCAGCAGTTCCCGCCAATGCAGTTGGGCATTTTCCCGCCTGAGGATCATTAATGCCAACACGGTATAGACACTGCTCAACACCAGGAAAACCCCCAGGCCGGAGATTACCATCACTGGATAAATCACAAAGGGATGATTCGTCTGGATCAACACAACCACCAGCACTGACAGAGCAAGTAGCAGCGGAAATGCATACCATTTTTGATACGCAGACTCGTCCACCCAGTTGCTCCAGGCAGTGCCATTAAACAACACATACAGCACGGTGCCAATTCCCAAACCCACACCCATCCCTGTGATCAATCTGAGCAGGTTGGTTGGTTCGTAAATGCCGGAAAAGTTCGGGAAGAAGTGCAGGAAGGAGTTGAAGCCGTCCACCCCGAACCATCCGAACAACAGAACCAAGACCGCGATCACCCATACCGGGGGAAACTTGGCCTTGCGTCCGTGAAATGCCTGGTATCCCAGCGAAAGGATTGCTCCCAAATACATCCCTGTGCAGCGCGCACAAAGCGGTGAGCAAATCCCGTGAATGCAGTAGGAGCGTGCTTCAATTTGATGGCAGACGGCGTAACCGAGCGCGCGCAATTTTCCCCAGAAGCCAGCAGGAGTAAACCCTAACCATACGATCAGGACAACCAAAAACGCCAGTCCAGCCAGGATGATCCAGGGTCGGTCTTTCCTTGTTACTGGTTCCACCGGGGTTTGTGAGATCAAGCCTTCTCCCCCGTCAAATAGGCATGTGCATCTTTTAACCGTTGAATGATCGGTATGTTTTGCGGGCAAAGGCTCTCGCATTCACCACACTCAATGCACATATCCGCTCTCTGATCCTCTTTAAAGTCATTCCGATAAGCGTCGCGTCCGCGACCTTGACGGTCGTACATGACCGATTCATTGTAGAGTTTGAAAATCCGAGGAATTTGGACGCCGTTCGGGCAAGGCATGCAATACTCACAGCTTGTGCAGGGTACCGGCGCCAATCCTGACCAGGCTTGTTGCACCCGGCTGATCGTTGCCAAATCATCTGCGTTCAGGCTTCCAATACCGGAACGGGAGGCGATTTGAAGGTTTTGCTCCACCTGCTCCATGGTGGACATTCCTGAGAGCACTACAGATACCTCCGGTTGATTCCAGAGCCATTGCAAAGCCCATTCTGCCATGGTCCAGTCACGCTGGCTCTGACTGAATGCTTCAGCTACCTGTACCGGTGGATTCTGCGCCGCCAACTTGCCACCTCGCAGCGGTTCCATCACGATCACCCCGAGCCCCTTTTCAGCCGCCTCAAGCAGACCTCGCCTTCCAGCCTGCTCGTTGACGTCCATGTAGTTGTACTGCAGCTGGCAGAAATCCCAATTGTCATAGCCGTTCAGGATCTGTTTGAAAACCTCATAGCGGTCATGGAATGAGAATCCCAGGTGACGAATTTGCCCGTTGGACAACTTCCGTTCAGCCCAATCGAAAACTTTGATTTTTAGGTAATTGTCCCAATGACCCGCATTGAGTGCGTGTAGCAGGTAAAAATCGAGGTGATCTGTCTGAAGACGCTCAAGCTGAGTGGTGAAGAGCCGTTCCATGTCCTCCTGGGATTTAACCAGCCAGGATGGCATCTTGGTCGCCAAAAACACCTTCTCCCGATATCCATCCTTCAGCACCCGTCCCACAAATGGCTCGCTCTGCTCGAGGTGATAGGACCAGGCTGTGTCCACATAATTCAATCCCTGGTCTATTGCTTTCCGCAGCATTGCTGTTGCCAGAGGTTCATCGATCTTTCCGCTTTCACCGTCAACCACGGGCAAACGCATGCAGCCAAAGCCCAGCGCGGATACCTTCAGGTCCAATTTTCCAAATTTTCTGTATTCCATTAGCATTCCTTCTCGATTTCAGGTCTATTCTACCCGCTAATTAATTTCATACGGTATTTGGATGCGTTTTAATCAAGTCTGGTGTTGCACTTTAGTTTTTTTAGCGTAAAATCAAGTTGTGACAGAGGACATCAAACAAATCCAATCACCAACACCGATCGAACCTGAACCCGCCAGTAAAAGCTCGGGCTCTTCTGATTCACCTCGCTGGGGGTGGGCAACCAAACTCGTCGTCGGGCTTTTGTTAATTGCCGGAGTGATTGCACTGATTATCCGCTTTAACGAGTATTTCAAGTTGGTGATCACTGCCTTCATCATTTCCTTTTTGCTTTACCCGATCTGCAACCTGATCAACAAACGCCTGAAAATTTCCTGGCGCATAGCGACTGCCATCGTTTACTTGCTGATCGCTGGGCTGGTGATTTGGCTGCTTGCTAATGCTGGTACCACCATTGCCACCCAGGTGCAAAACCTGTTTGACAGTCTTACTCAGAATGTCGGCGGATTGACCTCCTTTTTGGAGACCTGGTCAAACCGAATTATCACAATCGGACCGTTTAATTTTAAACTACCTTACCTGGATACCGATGTTGTTGCCCAGACCATCACCAACTACTTGCAGCCAGCCGCGGCGCAAGCAGGCATACTGGTAACTCTTGTGGGCGGCTTCCTGTTTAACCTGGTGATCACTTACATGGTCTCATTTTTCATCACTTCCGAGACCAACGGAGTCCGAAGGCAGTTGCTCAACGTCAATGTAAAAGGGTTTGAAAAAGATTTCCGCCGTCTTGGCTATGAGATCACCAAGATTTTCAATGCCTTTATCCGTGGTGAGTTCACAGTCGTGGCGATAGCAATCATCACCTACAGTATCGTCCTCGGCATATTTGGTTTGCCTTACTTCCTTGTTTTGGCCATCATCGCCGGTTTGGGCCGCTTTATCCCATACATTGGTGCCTGGATCGGTTGGATTGGCTTCATCATCGGCGCCATTATGCAGGATCCCACACCCTTTGGGCTTACAAAGTTAATGTATGTCGTCCTGGTCCTGGCTATCGCGATGGTGATCGATATGATCCTCGACAACGTACTCACTCCAAAATTAATGGGTGAGACCCTGGAAGTGCATCCCGCTGCGATCATGATATCCGCTCTGATTGGCGGGCAGATATTCGGGCTGCTGGGCATCATGCTTGCCGCCCCTACAGTCGCGACCCTGAAGCTGCTTTTAGGTTATGCCACAAAAAAGATTTTCGATCAGGATCCCTGGGAAGGCATGGCGTATTACCGCAAGCCAAAAGAGCCTGCGCTGCTGGTTGCCTTGCGCAAATTAGGTAAACGCATCCGAGCCTGGCTCAAAAAACCCCTCGGGCAGGTCAGGGTTTGGTTCAAGAAGACTACCGCTCCCCTCAATGCCTGGCTGAAGCAAACAGTGGTAAAGGTCAGAGTGTTGACAGATAAATGGACCAAGAAAAAAGTCAAAACGCAAGAAACGAAAAAAAAAAGAATGATTAAGTAGCATTACGATTTCATTTATGAGATAATTGATCAATAAACCAAGGAGATACTATGGAAAACGAAGAACCTGTAACCACTACCATTGCCGAAACCGAGAACTATCTCGCCTGGCGAGCTGATGAACCTGATGGCGAATCAACCTATCATCTGGAACTCAACAATGTAACCCTCCACTTTTTCAAAGAAGAATGGCAGGAATTCCTGAAACTGGTAGAAATCGTCGTCGACGAAGAGCTTTAAGTCTCGGAATGTACTTAAAAAGCCTGCACAGAAACTGAGCAGGCTTTTTAAATATCCACTCGCATCCAGAGTAAGGTGCGTGCCAAAGTGAAACCGCTGCTCTCAAAACCGCTGACCGCCCTGCCGGTGGGATATTCCGCCATAAGCGGTTTGCCCCTCCAATTCTCCTGCAGAAAATGGGTCAACAAAACACCCACATGCTCGTTTTCAGCAGAAGTCTGCGGAGCAGCGATGTAGAGGTTGTCAGAGCGTAAAACCGTCCGCTGGAAACTCAAAACAGCCGCCAATTGCTCCCCCACGGTTAAACTGTATTGGCTAAGTTCCATCAGCTTCACCCAATTCAATGGGTTTAGCCTGGCCCAGGGCGAGAGAGTGCCAAATTCCAAAGCAGAATACCAGCGCGTGGCAGGCGGATAGTTGAGCCTGAGCCACTCTTTTTGGCTTTGCCAATCGCCAAATTCCCTGCCGCGAATTTCATACAGGCTGGGATATCGATAGTGCTGGGTTTGGCTCAATCTTGCTGACGCGTTTTTCTTCCAGACATCCAGGCAATGATCCTCACGAAAACCAAGCTGCTGGTACATTCGAATGGCAACGAGGTTATCGCGCTTAACCTGAAGCCAAACCTGCCGCACGCCAACCTGGCGGCTATACCGCAGAGCCTGGCCAACCAGGGCTTTACCAATTCCCCGCCCTCGAAATGCAGGATCCACAGCCACGTTGGCGATCAAATGCAGCCGACGAGCATTATGAGTGTAGGGCATAACCGAGATGTTGCCCACCAAACGACCGTCGACCTCCCAGACAAAACCTAAGGCTGGCATAGTCAGAGGTACCCAATTGGCCTGTTTCATCCTGCGGGCATTTTCGCGCATCTGGATCAGCACAATTTGCCCGTCCGGATCATTTTTCAGAGCGAATGCTTCCTCGATCAGGTTGGCAACGACCTCGCCATCGCGTGCCAGGTCAAAATTGCGTATCGTCCCCGGTGGGGTTTGTGGTGTCGGCATAGCCTTGATTGTATCCAAATTGGGATAAAAAAACAGCCCTCTTTGTGAGGGCTGTCATAAGACAAGAACTAGAATTCCTGCGGTTCGGATGAATTTGGGCGGCGTTGTCGGTACACAATACGACCGCGATCCAAATCATAAGGCGACATTTCCACCCGCACTGAGTCTCCTAAGAGAATGCGGATATAATAACGACGCATACGACCGGAAAGATATGCCAGCACTTCGTGACCGTTATCAAGCCTCACCCGAAATTGTGTTCCGGGAAGGGCTTCAATAATCGTGCCATCAACTGTAATCTTCTCATCTTCTTTAGCCATAAAACCTCACTTCCTGGCTTTCATCAATCGTACGACTTCCGGTAGGAACGACGAACAGCCTTTTTCTTGTCCATTCTGCGCTGCTCACTCTTGGAAACAAACCAGCGTTTGCGACGCACGGTGCTGAGCACACCACTCTTCACGACCTTCTTGCGAAAGCGCTTGAGCAGAGAATCCTGCGATTCATTTGGTCTCAAAGTTACACTTGCCATTGCTATTCACCTCCTTCCGGGTTTAAAATATTGCCAGCGTCTTCAGACGCGCGCAAACAAGTATTATACACGGATTCTTACGAAAGACCTAATCCAAACATTACACTTTTCACAAGTAAAGGTGAATTGAATAATTGTTTCTCCAATTCACTTCTTAAAGCCACCGGCATGGATTACGATTAAATTGCATTTTTCACCAGATCGAATATTAAGATCAAGTCGTCAGTTCTTAAAGGCAAACAGTAAATGTGAAGCGTATTGGATGATTTATCTCTGCGCCAGCATACCCGAGCCGACCAGGAGCTCCTGCAGTTGCTGGGTAATTTCTTTTCGGCGCTCGGATTGAATGGCTAACGTAAGTTCCTCGAGCAAATTGGAGGTGTTTTCTTTCGCTTCTTCAAGCAAACGGTACCGGTAGAGATTTTCAGCTGCGATCGCGTCCAGTATGAGCTGATAAAAGCGGATTGCCAGCAGATGGCTCTCGATCTGCTCCAGCATCACTTCCGGATCGCCCTCGATGATCGGGGGAGGCCAGGGCAGTTCCTTTTGTCCCTCGTCGTGGTGTTCCTCACCGCTTATTGGCATCAGCGTGGTGAAAACCGGGCTGTAATTAGTTCCGACTGCGCGTTTGCGGAAAGAAAGGACCTCCACCTTCGCAAGCGTGCCAGCTTCAATCGCGGCCGTCCAGCCGCGCATCAGCCGGGCAGCCAGTTCATAAGCCGGCTGTGAACCCTGCCCCAAAGTCTCTTGCCTGTCAAATGTGATGCCTTCCTGTGTCAAGGCGCGCTGGACTCTGACGCCAAAAGCCATCACATTTATTGGCAAACCTTCTTTCTGACCCAACCATTGAGAAGCCAACCTGGCCAATTGCTTGTTATACTGCCCGCAAATGCCCCTCGAGCTGCCGATGACCGCCAGAACCTGGCTCTGCTTAACCGGCCGGTGATCAGAACGCTCTTCCACTTTGTGCTTTACTGGTTTGCCCCGCACCTTGTACCTCACCTGGGCCGCCACCAGCGAGAAACGCTCCGCGTACGCCGCGAGAGAAGCCTGGCGGTTGAGCGCCATTTGCATGGTACTCAGCGAAAGCACGCGCAATGAACCCAAGAGCGGTTCTATCGCTTCAAGGTTCGAAAGCCTGGCTTCTGTGCGTTCTTTGCCTTCAGACATTTAGGCTTTACCCAACCTGGAATTTATCGAGCGCCCAGATGAAGACCACCGCCGAGCTTTTTCCAATAAGTGCTCCCTCATCTTCCATCTGCGGTTCATAATCAGCATGTAGCCCGTACCCATAATGAATGGATCCAATCTCGTTACAGGAGTCAGTAATGAGATTCAGAGCCGTCTGTACTTCGCTATTGCGAACTGCGATGAACAGTGTCATCTGGCTCTGCCGCAGCATTCCTCCGCGCGTCTCAGAGTATGTAGCTGTAAAGCCAGCATTGATCAGTGCCGAAAGCACGTCATCGCCATATTTTTTTGGCACGATCGCCATGATCATTTTCATTTGTTTTGCTTCACTTTCTGATCCCATAGGCCCAGAAAGGCACCTAAAGCCTGGTTTAAATCTTCCCTGACTTCTTCGCTCAGGCTGCGCTCATATTTGATGGCATCCATTGACTGGGCAGCATAGATGTGCAAGTAGCTGACCATTTCATGAGCAAACACGCTCACTCTTTCAGGCTTAATCTCATCCATGAAGCCTTGCGTGATGGCATAGAATTGCACCACTTGATCCTCGAAGAGCACTGGCTGGTTGGGACCTTGCTGCAGGAGGGCGTTTAGCCTCTGCCCGCGTTCGATTTGCTTGCGTGTGGCTTCGTTTACCTCGGTACCGAACCGGGCAAAACGCGCCACTTCTTCGTACTGTGAGAGCTCCAGCTTTAACGCCTTTACCACGGATTTCATCGCTGGCTCTTGCGCCGCAGACCCCACGCGCGAAACAGACCTGCCGATGTCGATAGCAGGTTTATTGCCTTTGTTGAATTCATCCGCGTCCAAAACGATCTGCCCATCGGTGATGGAGATCAAATTGGTCACAATATAGCTTGAGATATTCCCGCGTTGAGTCGTCGCGATAGGCAGTGCCGTGATGCTTCCACCACCGTGCGCCTCGTTCAGGCGGCACGCGCGCTCCAGAAGGCGCGAATGGAGGTAAAAAATGTCTCCGGGATAGGCTTCGCGTCCGGGTGGGCGCCGCAACAGCAAACTCATCTCACGGTAAGTATCCGCGTGCTTCGACAAATCGTCGTAAACAATTAATACGTCCATGCCGTTATCCAGCAGGAACTCAGCCAGGGTCACACCTGCGTACGGCGCCAGGTAGCGTAGCGCGGGGGGATCATCGGGGCTTGAAACCATCACCGTGGTTTGGTTCATGACCCCGCCGGCTTTGAGGGTTTCAACCGCACGCAATACGGATGTCTTTTTCTGCCCGATCGAGACGTACACACAGCGGACATCGGTGCCTTTTTGGCTGAGGATGGCATCCAGTGCCAGAGTGGTCTTGCCCACCTGGCGGTCGCCAATGATCAATTCACGCTGTCCGCGCCCAAGTGGCAGGAGTGCGTCGACGATCTTTGTGCCGGTAAACAGCGGTGTGTCAACTGGCGCACGGTCAATCACACCCGGCGCGATGCGTTCTACGGAGCGAAATTCAGAGGGGACAATCGTTCGCTTTTCATCCAGCGGTCTTCCAAGGGGATCTACCACTCTGCCAAGGAAGGAAAGACCTACTGGAACACTGAGTCGTTTGCCCGTTGCAACTGCCACATCTCCGCCACGAATGCCAGTGTCGTCGCCAAACAGGATCACATCCACATGCTTGCGGTCGAGATTTAGCACCATGCCCTGCACCCCATTTGGGAAAGTCACCAATTCCTCCAGAAAAACCATCGGCAAACCGCTGAGCGTGGCAATGCCATTGCCAACATGCTGCACGGTACCAACGCTGTGGATGAAGATCTGGTGCCTTTGCCTCTGGCTGGCTGACTGAAGCTCACTGATGACATATTCCGGCTTAAGGGATCGCAGACGCGCCGGCAATTTTTCTGCCACACGTGCCTTCACCTCCTCCAGGAATTCTTCCCGCGTCACCGACAAGGGATCATTAACGCGCAACTGCTCGGTCAGATCAGATAGTCGCTTTTGGGTAGCAAGGTCTAGATCATTCATCTTCAGATTTTGCCACTGTTTCCAGTTTCTGACTGATTTCATCCCGCAGAGAGTCCAAATGAGCACGGATGGTGTTATCCAGCACGATGTCTCCAACCCTGGCGCGGATGCCGCTCACAAGCTCTGGTCTGACGTTCACTTTCAACTCCACTTCTTTGTCCGTCAGGGCGTTGAAAGTGTTGACCAGTTTCATTTGCTGTTCGGTGGTGAGCTCACGCGGCACCTCAACTTCCACGGTCGGAATTCTTTCTTCCAAGGAATCGCGGATATTCTGAACCATGCGCATATCGGTTCGACCCATGTTCCAAATGTTGCGAGTCACTTCTTCAATGAGCTGATCGTGGACTTCCGGCGGTATAACTTCGCGCAGGGTCTCATTACTGATGTGGATGACCGTTTCCACCAGGTCGTTCTGCAGGCGCTTGATGTCCACTTCCTGCTCCTTGCGCGCCTCGGCAATAGCTTCCATCATGATTGACTCTGCTTCCTGACGGGTCGCCTCCAGCAACTCTTCCTGCCGGCTCTGGCTGTTGACATATGCCTGATCGATAATCTTTTCGATTTCCTCATCCAGATTGAACAGACGCTGGTCAAGCTCCTCCAGGCGCTGCTGGGCAGCCAACTGATCGCGCTGCAGAGCTGCCCTGAGGGCAGCCTTCTCAATTGCCCGTTCCTCTGCACGCTTGGCCGTCGGTTTAAAAACCAGGAAGTACAGGATCACCGTCAAGACGAGGAAATTGATAATCGCCCAGATGATGGTGCCAAGGTCAAAGTCTAGCATGGATTAGCCCCCAAAAAAGCGTGTGATTAAGGGGTTGGCAAATAACATCACCAGCACAACCAACAACACGTAAATCGAAGCCGTTTCTATCAGCGCCATTGAAATCAGCATGGCTGTCCGCAATTGTGGTGCTGCATCTGGCTGCCTCGCCATTCCATCAATCGCCTTTTCTGCCACCTTACCCTGTGCCCAGGTGGGTATCATGGTTCCAAGCATGATTGCCACTCCAGCAACGATAGTAGTGACAATTATGATTAAAACTTCAGGTGTCATATTCTCCATTATTGAGTTCCTTTCTTACTAATATTACTAAGTTTACGAATTCTTTTCTTCTCAGCATTTTCTGCTTTGAATCTTTGATCTTCTTCATTAATTTCCACCGCGGACGAGATGAACAAAGCAGCCAATGTTGTCAGCACATACGCCTGCAGCACACTTGAGATCATCGAGATTGCGGTCACAGCAATCGGCAGGAAGTACGGCACGATCGAAAATATAATCGCCACGATCAAATCCCCGCTCAAGATGTTGCCAAACAAACGCATCGAAAGCGAGAGCGTGCGGCTGAACTGCCCGATCAATTCGATAGGAAACATGAAGATCGGGCTGGCAAATTCCTTCAGATACTTCCAGACACCCTTCTTGATCATGCCGTAGATGTGCACCGAAAAAACCACAATCAATGCCAGCCCGATGGTGGTGTTGATATCTGCCGTGGGGGATTTCATGCCCGGGATGATAGAAATCAGGTTGGCAAAAAGCGTAAAGATCATCAGGCTGCCCAGCAAAGGAATGTAAGGATGCAGGTCATCCACATCCATGGCATCATCCACAATGCTGATAACCATTTCGAGAATGTATTCCAACAGATTAGGGTTGAGCAGTTTTAAGATCAACACCGTAAGGATAATAATGCCCATGGTGATCCAGGTGAAAAGCACCGTGTCTCGGATAGGAAGGATCCCGAAGAGAGTGAAGACGATGTTGTGTTCAATTACATCCAATTTACTACTCCTTCCGATCTGTGGGTTTGTTCAGGCTGTTGTTATAAATGATCACCTGCACCCAGGTGGCGATCGTGATCACAAACACCATCCCAATCGCTCCCAGGGGTTCGGTCCGTAAGGCCAGGTAGAGAAGCAGCCCAAGCAAGATAAACACCACAAAACGCCGCAGTATCAACCTCGCCATCGGGGATTTCTGCCCAGCCAGCATGGGATGGATCTCTTCGACTTCCTTACGCAGCCATTGGAAAGAAAGCACAGACCAGCCTGTGGCGACCAGGATCCAAAATAGGATCCAAAATACTTTCAAGCCCTCATTTTCCATAGCTTTGCTTTCGCCTGCGTTCCTGCTCTTTGATCAATTCTTTCATTTTTTCGAGCTCAGCGGCTCTTTTTTCGTTCTCTTCCTTATTCATCACATAAAATTCATATTTCACATGACGGATCACCGCCGCAATCGCAGATAGCAGGCCCATACCAAGCAAAATGAGCGTCCAGCGTGGGCTGGTATCCAACCGGCGGTCCAGGAAAAAGCCCAGCAAGGGACCGCCAACAATTGGTAGGGCAATTTCCCAGCCGATGGTCGTCGCCCGCAGGTCGCTCGCGGAAAACAAGCGCCTGCGTCTGGTTACTTCTTCCTCGTTCGGCTGCCCAGGCTGGCTATCCGGGGTTGCGCTGGTGACCTGTTTTTCTACCATCACACCCTCAATGTGTTGTTAAAATGCTGACCAGGTTATCGGACAAAGTCAATATGCCAGCTTTGACTGAAACGGTTTGACCCTGATTATCCTTCCAGAACTTGAGCTCTCCATCGCTGGTAGCCGCAATCATGGCGGCATGCCCCGGGTGGATCCCCAGCCAGGATCCATCTTTCAGCCGAACCTGCAGTCTTTCGACCTGCTCCAGTTCCAATCCGCCCGAACCCAGGCTGAGCACCTGCACCCTGAGGAGTTTCTCGGAATCAGATTGGCCGCTCATTAGCTTCCTCCGGGCTGAGTGCTTCCTCGATCGATTCCATCTCTTCGGCTTGCAGCAGGACGTCCGCGATCGTACCGGTCATGTAAAAAGCCTGCTCGGGCAGGTCATCATATTTTCCTTCCAGGATCTCTTTGAAGCCACGCACAGTCTCCTCAATCGGCACAAACACTCCCGGTTTGCCCGAAAAAGCTTCTGCCACAATGAAGGGCTGCGTCAGGAAACGCTGCACCCGGCGAGCTCGGATCACGGTTTGCTGATCTTCCAGCGAAAGTTCTTCCATACCGAGGATCGCAATCAGGTCCTGAAGCTCTTCATAGCGCGCCAGGGTCGCCCTGACCTGCATGGCTACGTTGTAATGTTCGCTTCCTACGTTCTCAGGTGTCAGAAAATTCGAACTGGATTGCAACGGGTCGATAGCTGGGTAGAGCCCCAGCGAAACAAGCCTGCGTGAGAGCACCGTGATGGCGTCCAAATGTGAGAAGGTGGCTGCCACTGCCGGGTCGGTCACGTCATCAGCAGGGATATAGACTGCCTGAACAGAAGTAATACTGCCGCTGCTGGTGGAGGTGATGCGTTCCTGGAGCAAACCCATCTCGGATTCGAGCGTGCTCTGATAGCCCATCTCACTCGGTAATCGCCCCAAAAGCGCCGAAACCTCGGAGCCAGCCTGGATAAAGCGATAGATGTTGTCGATAAAGATCAGCACCGGGCGGCTTTCTTCGTCGCGGAAGTACTCTGCCATCGTCAGAGCAGTGAAGGGGATACGCATACGCGCTCCGGGCGGTTCGTTCATCTGCCCAAATGCCAGGATGGCTGAATCGATCAAGCCGGAAGCGGTCATTTCCAGCCACATGTCGTTGCCCTCACGGCTGCGTTCACCCACACCCGCAAAAAGCACGATGCCCGAACTCTTGGTGATGGTGTTGTTCATCAACTCCAGCATCAAGACGGTCTTGCCAACGCCCGCCCCTCCGAACAGACCGACCTTGCCTCCCTTGGGGTACGGAGTCAGTAGGTCGATGGCTTTGATGCCGGTAACAATCTTGTCGTGTGAAATCACCTGGTCGCGAATCGCCGGAGGTTTGCGGTGAATTGGGGCAAAAGTTTTAGGTTCAAAAGGTCCCCGGTCGTCGATTGGCTCACCGAGAACGTTGAAAAGTCTTCCCAGGGTCTCCCTGCCAATGGGAACCGTGATCGGCACCCCCAGGTCGATTACGGGCATCCCGCGTCTGAGCCCGGCTGTGCTGCCCATGGCGATGGCACGCACCACATTGGTGCCGACATGCTCTTGGATCTCCAGGATCAGGTCACCGCCTTCCTTGCGTTTAACCAGCAGGGCGTTGTAGATAGAGGGAAGATCTCCGGATCCAAATTCGACGTCAACCACAACGCCGACTAAGCGGATGATAACCCCTGGATTTTTGTGTTCAGTGTTCTCAGATTGCACAGGTATTCCCATTTCTAACTTGGCACTTGAAAGGTCAGAGCCCTGACCGGGAAACAGCACATAATGATTATGCCGTAAAAAGTTGAAAAAGTCAAAAAAACTTGTACCTTCACTCATGATCGCTAGAGTTAGCTTCTTGCTTGCAATACAGGCCTTGCGCGATGTGTGGGCGCTACAATTCTGAATCCCACTGGTACAATTATTCACAATGGAAAACTACTCTGCCGCCCCGATTACACCCGAATTAGCAGGCTCGTTGATGCCACTGCGGCCGGATGAATCCTTTAAAGGCACCTTCGGCAAAGCATTGGTGGTGGCTGGCTCGCGCAAATACACAGGGGCAGCGAAACTTGCCATCCAGGCAGCCTTACGCAGCGGGGCTGGGCTGGTTTTTGCAGCTATTCCGGAAGTCATCCACGCTCCACTTGCCGCAAGTATTTCAGAAGCGATCTGGCTCCTGTTGCCCGAGAAAGATGGCGCCATCACCGTGGAGGAGCATTCAGCCTGCGTGGAGGAGAAAAAGACAGGTCAAACGTCAGAGGAAAAGGCAGGCTATGTTTCAGAGGAAAAGGCAGGCCTTTTCCCTACGAAGGGAAAAGATGCTGTTTTGGTGGGTCCGGGCTTGAGCCAAACGGAGGGCACACAAGCTTTTCTGCTCGGCTTGCTGGAACACCTGCGGGAAGTTGCGCCCGATCTGCCACTGGTGGTGGACGCGGATGCGCTCAACATCCTGAGTCAACAGCCCGATTGGCACAGCCTCCTGCCACACCGGGTCGTTCTGACCCCGCATGAAATGGAGTTTTCCCGCCTGACAGGGCTATCCTTGAGCGAGATCCACTCCAACCGACTCAAGCTCGCCACCACCTACGCGCAGGAATGGCGGCAGACTTTGATCCTGAAGGGACCCAACACGCTGGTTGCCTCCCCTGATGGGGATTGCCGCGTCCTACCGTTTGCCAACTCGGTCCTGGCGCATGGCGGCTCGGGCGATGTGCTGGCGGGCTTGATCGTTGGTCTGCTTGCGCAAGGGCTCTCGCCTTTCGACGCAGCCACGCTTGCGGTCTGGCTGCACGCTCGCGCTGCGGAGCTGGCACTGGCACTTGTCGGTCACCCTGCTGCCACCCTGCCTTCGGACATCCTTCAACATATTGGCAAGGCGATGAGCAGCCT
>WOZA01000065.1 GCA_011620505.1 Anaerolineaceae bacterium | reverse complement strand
ACCAAACTGAACTTGACGCAAGTCGACAAATCAGGATATACTTCAACCTCGCCGGGGTGTAGCGCAGTCGGCTAGCGCGCTGCGTTTGGGACGCAGAGGTCGACGGTTCGAGTCCGCCCACCCCGACCTTTTTCTTTAGGCTCTGGAAAGCGACCGACCCTTGAGTACGCCCTTCCTCTCCATCATTATCCCCGCCCATAACGAAGCTGAGCGCTTGCCTTCCTCCCTGGAGGCGGTGAAGAGTTTCATCTCCTCCTTGCCCTTTGAAACCGAAGTGATCGTGGTCGAAAACAACAGCAGCGATCCCACCGCCGAAATCGTGCGGGAGCGGATGAAAACCATGCCCCAACTCCGCCTCATCAGCCTGGCGCAGCCCGGCAAGGGCAACGCCATCCGCACCGGTATGCTGGCTGCCCAAGGAGATTATCGTTTCATGGCAGATGCGGACTTTTCGATGCCGGTTGAAGAAATCAGAAAATTCTTAGCCGATGGCAAGCCTCTGGCGCCTGTGGCCATTGCCTCACGCGAAGCGCCTGGTTCCAAGCGCATTGGGGAACCCTTCTACCGCCATCTCATCGGACGGATTTATAACTTCCTGGTGCGCATGCTGGTCCTTCCTGGCCTTCAGGACACACAATGCGGCTTCAAATGCTTTAGTGCTGAAGCAGCCCAGGCCATCTTCCCGCTGCAAAGGCTGGAGGGCTGGAGTTTTGACGTCGAAGTCCTCACCATCGCGCGCCAGTTAGGCTTCAAGATTACGGAAGTCCCAATAACCTGGCATTACCAACCCGGTTCGCGGATGCATCTGCTCGGGGATAGCTTGCAGATGGCAAAAGACCTGTTCACCATCCGGCAATATAAGAAAAAGGGCTTATACAATGCCCCCAAAATTTGACCCCAGCCTGATTCCGCCTTTCCCAACGCTTGCGTACGAAAAAAATATTGCTTTAAATGGCTGCACGCTGATCGCCGGGCTCGATGAAGCCGGGCGCGGCGCACTGGCGGGACCACTTTGCGCGGCGGCGGTCATTCTCCCCATAGAAAGAGAAGGGCTCATGGAAGCCCTGTTGGGGGTACGTGACTCGAAGCAGATGAGCGCCATCGAGCGGGAACTCGGGGCTGAAAAGATCAGGAAAACGGCGCTGGATTGGTCAGTTGCCTGGGTTGAAGCGCAGGAAATTGACGCGCTTGGCATGGCCAAAGCCGGGCGGCTGGTCTTTGAACGTGCCATCGCGGGGCTGAAAACCAGGCCCGGGCACCTCCTTTTGGATTACTTCAAGCTGCCTGCGGTCAAGTTGCCTCAAACTTCGCTGGTCAAGGGGGATCAACGTTCGCTTTCGATCGCCTGTGCCTCCGTGCTGGCAAAGACCTCCCGGGATGCCTTGATGCTTTCACTGGCAAAAGAAGAGGACCGTTATGGATTCGAGCAGAACAAAGGCTATGGCACTGAGGAGCACATAAGCGCGATCGAAATGTATGGGCTCAGCCCGCATCACCGCAGGAGTTTTTGCGAGCATCTGCTGCAGGGCAGGCTGTTCGACTGAGAGAACCAAACTGGGTTTATAGGTTCCAATCGAACAAGTCTCACTCATGATAAAATCAACATATCAGCCCCAAGGAGCTTAATATGACAAACCACGTTGCCCCTAATTATTCCCGCGAAGAACAGATCCGAGGCTTGATTGAGCAAATCAGCGCCTACATCGAGCAATTTCATCATGGTTCAGTGGAGTTGATCAGCGTTGAGGGCAATACCATCAAAGTGCGTCTTGGCGGTGCCTGCTCGGAGTGCGAGCTTTCCACCCAAACCCTCCAGGGTTGGGTCGCCGGCACCCTCCGCCAATTCTTTCCGGATGTAAACGTCATCGCAGCGGAATAGTCAGCAGACCAGTTACTTCAACTCCCAAATAAGGATTTTATTAAAACCCTGCGTTTAGAGTGGGTTTCAGCCCAACTCCCGGTAGGTGGGCGCGGTTGGGGCAAAGATTTCGCGCTGAACGGTCTCCAGCAGTGTCTCGCCTTTCAGGTCCTCCACCGTATAACAGACCGCATCCATCTTATCGGCCAGGTCCTGCGCCAGACCGCTATCGAACACCTTCTGTTCCATGTTGATCACAACGCTGTGGATCTTCTCGTTGGCAAACATGCCGGCCAGTTCCGCAATCTCTTCTGCTACAGGCCGCCCAGGAGTGAGCGGCACATTCCCTGCTCCATCCGTCAAAACGATCAGCAGCGGCTGCACATCCGGGTGCAGGATCTTTTCGCGTTTGATGACCTCATACGCCATCTGCAATCCAGCTGAAAGAGGTGTCTTTCCACCAACCGGAATGTTTTCAAGCGCGCGCTGCGCCAACAGGGCCGAGTTGGTTGGCGCCAGCACCAACGTGGCGCGGTCCTTCTGGAACACCACCAATCCCACGCGATCCCGCCGTTGATAAGCGTCCGTGATCAGGGATAAAATCGCCCCCTTGGTAGCCTGCATGCGCTCCGCGACTGCCATCGACCAGGAACCGTCCACCAGGAACAAAATCAAATTTGCGGTTTTCTTGACCCGCACTTTCTTCTGTAAATCCGCTGACCTTACTGCAAAAGCTACATCGCGTTCGGCGCGCAAGCTTTCACGCTGGTTCTGAAAAGGCGCGGCTGCCCTGATGGTGGCATCAAACGCCACATCGGAGGTATCATCCGGCGCTGATTGCGCCTGGATGTAGCGCCCTCGTTTGGTTTTTGATCGGGTTTGGGATCGTCTGCCGCCCTGCTTGCGGACCATTTCGTCCAGGGGGGTATCCAGTTGGCGCGGTTCAAACGTCTCGCCGGGTTTCACCACCTTGCCGCCATCCCACCATTGGGCGTTTATTTCAGTGAAGATCTGCTGCTGTCCCTCCCCTACGGCAGGGATCTCATCATTCGCATGATCGTCTACGGAGTCAGGTTTCGGGGCTCCGTCATTTTTTTTTTGGACTCTTCTGTCGATTCGGTCTTTTCTTGATCTTCATCACCAACGATCGTGGTTTGCATTTTCAAATCAGCCAGCTTCGACTCAAGCGCCTGCAATCCAACGCTGCTTTTGCGGAAAGGTCCGGCCTTCACCCGGTGGGGCAGTGCCAGCTCGGCGGCCAGGGCGATATCCCGCGGCGTTATGCGCGTGCGCCCTTCAAAGGCAGCCTGTGCGCGGGCAGCTTTGAGGATCACCAGGTCCGAACGGTGCCCGTCCACTTCCATCTCGGTGGTCAAATCGGCAATGATCAAGAGATCGCGCTGGGTGTAGCGCACTTCATCCACCAATTCGCGTGCCATCTCAATTTGCTGCGAGAGTTCCAGCTCCTTTGGGAGCCAAACCTGGCGAAATTCTTCGGGGTCAGCTTCAAAAGCGATGTTGCGCCGCATGATTTCCACACGTTGGGCTTTATCCAGGATGCCGCGAATCTCAACCGAAAAGGCAAAGCGATCGAGAAGCTGTGGGCGCAGGTCGCCCTCTTCGGGATTCATCGTACCGACAAGGATAAACCGTGCCGGATGGCTGAAGGAGATGCCTTCCCGCTCCACGATATTCACGCCCATCGCAGCCGAGTCAAGCAGGATATCCACCACGTGGTCATCCAGCAGGTTGACTTCGTCGATGTAGAGCAGACCGCGGTTCGCAGCCGCCAGCACACCTGGCTCAAAATGGCGCTCGCCCTTCTGAATCGCGCGTTCGATGTCGAGCGTGCCCACCACGCGGTCTTCTGTGGCAGAAACTGGCAGGTTGATAAAAGGCGTTTCACGGATTTCAGTCGGGAGTGGATCTTCCCCTGCCACAAAGCGCTCACGGCATTCCGTGCACCAGGTGGTGGGCTTGGCAGGGTCACAGCCAAAGCGGCAGTCGCTAACCACTTGAATGGGCGGCAATAAAGCCGCCAAAGCGCGCGCGGCAGTGGACTTGGCGGTGCCGCGTTCGCCGCGAATGAGCACGCCTCCAATGCGGGGATCGACTGCGTTTAGGATCAGCGAGCGGAGCATACGCTCCTGGCCGACTATAGCGGTAAAGGGAAAGATAACTCGATCGTTCATGTACATCTCCTGCAAGAGTCGATTATAGCACGCCAG
>WOZA01000165.1 GCA_011620505.1 Anaerolineaceae bacterium | reverse complement strand
CTGCGAACGACCATGGCTTCGAGCAGACTGTCAAAGTTGCGCCCATTGATACCAGTTTTTTTCAGGTTCTCAAGCGTGCGCCCCTGGTCTTCAAGGATGCTCAGCACTGCCATGGCGGTTGGAATTTTGATCATCGAAGCCGGCGGAAAGGGTGTGTCAGCGTTGCGTTCAAACAGGATATCGCCGCTGTTGGCATCCTGGATCAGAATGTACCAATCCACGCCCACGATAAGCTCACTCTCCAGGTTGGTAATGTCCGGACTGGCACTTTGGGTGGCGGTTTGTGAAGGAGTAATTGAGGGTGTCTGAGCGACTTCTGTTTGTGTGGGCAAAAACAACGTCGGCATGGCAAAAGTTTCGAGGGATGGGCTTGGAGAAGGGCGTGCGTCCCACGGGTTCGCCTGGCAAGCGGTCAGGGACAGGAAAAGAAGCACCAGGATAATTATGAACGTAGAGTGAAAGGGCACCATGCGCACTCTGAACTCAACAAATACGCGGCAGCATTTCACCGGCGAGCATTTCGAGCACCCGGGTGGTCCCGAAAGGCGTTTTGAGCCAGACCTGCCCCCTGGATGATCCAAGAACCCGGCCAATTACTTTGGCTTCTTCGCCATAACGCGTATTGTGCATGCTGCACAGGGCTTCTTCAGCCTGGTCTGCAGGCAGGACAAGGATCAATTTGCCTTCGTTCGCGAGGTAAAGCGGGTCAAGCCCCAGCAGTTCGCAGGTTTTACGCACAGGCTGATCGACAGGGATTGTTTCCTCATCCAGTTCGATGTTGACCTGGCTCTGGCGGGCAATTTCCACCAAAGTGGTCGCAAGCCCCCCGCGGGTGGGGTCACGCAGCACGTGTACGTCTAAACCCGCATCCAAGAGTGCCTTCACCATGTGATTGAGCGGTGCGGTATCCGAGCGCACCTGGCTGGAAAAGCCGAGGTTGCCGCGTGCTTCAGCCACTGCGATGCCGTGGTTCCCGACCGGACCTGAAATGATGACCGCATCGCCGGGCTTGGCTTGTTCACCACCAATCTGCAATGTGCTATCTGCCCAACCAAAACCGGTGGTGCTGATGAACAGTTTGTCGGATTTCCCTTTTTCTGTCACCTTGGTATCGGCTGCGATCAACTCCACGCCAGCTTCACGGCAGGCTTGCGCGAAGGAATCCACAATCAGTTCAAGCTCATGAATGGCAAAGCCTTCTTCCAGGATGAACGTTGCGGTCAAGAAACGCGGATCTGCCCCAAGCATGGCGACGTCATTCACCGTGCCGCAGACTGACAGCCGGCCGATATCCCCGCCTGCAAAAAAGAGGGGCGAAACGATATGAGCGTCGGTTGAAACCACCAGGCGTTTTCCGGGAGGAGCGCTTGTTACGATGGCTGCGTCGTTGGCAGTGTTCAAAATGGCATTAGCAAGGCGGAGTTGGAAGACGTCGCGAACCAGATCATGCGTCATCTGCCCGCCGCTACCGTGACCGAGCACGATCTGACCCCGGTTAGTGATAGGGAGCGGGCAGTTGGGTCCTTCGAGGTTGGGCAGTTCTGATTGAGTCATGCGCGCGCCCTGTGATAGCGATAGTAAGCGGCACAAGCCCCCTCAGAAGAGACCATTGGCGCGCCAAGGGGGTGGGCAGGGGTGCATTCCCGGGCGAAAGCCGGGCAATCGAGGGGTTTGGCAACCCCACTCAGCACTTTGCCAGCGATACAAAGGGGCGATTCGTTTAGCGGGGTTTGGGTGAGTTCAAACCGGGTGAGGGCATTGAAGCTGGCATACTCCGGTCGCAGACCGAGCCCCGAAAGCGGGATAGTGCCGATGCCGCGCCACTGCCGGTCCACCGGTTCGAAGACCTCGGAGATTATTTTCTGGGCTACCTGGTTGCCTTCTTTGGTGACAAAACGCGGGTAGGCGTTGGCAACCTGGTGTTGACCGACTTCGAGCTGTTGGACGGTCATCAAAATACCTGTCGCGAGGTCGACTGGTTCAAAGCCCGTAACGACGATGGGTATCTGATATTGCTCAGCGATGGGCAGGTATTCATGGTAGCCCATCACAGCGCAAACGTGACCGGCAGCAAGGAAGCCCTGGACGCGATTGGCAGGGTTTGAAAGGATGGCATGCATTGCCGGCGGCACCAATACATTGGCTGGGAGGATCGAAAAATTGGTGATTCCAGCTTTCTTGGCAGTCAGGATAGTACTGGCGATGGTGGGAGCAGTTGTTTCGAAACCGATCGCAAAGAAAACGACCTGTTTATCCGGGTTTGTATGGGCAATTTTCAGGGAATCCAGTGGGGAATAAACCACACGCACATCTGCCCCCTGGGAACGGGCGGTGAAAAGATCTGCCTGGTTGCCTGGCACGCGCAGCATATCGCCAAAAGTGGTGAAGATCACATCCGGTTGGGATGCAATCTGAAGGCCTTGTTCGATCGCCTGGAGAGAGGTGACACAAACCGGGCAACCTGGACCGTGGATCAGGGTAATTTCAGCGGGCAGCAGTTGATCGAGCCCGTACTGCATGATGGCATGCGTCTGCCCGCCGCAAATCTCCATGATGTTCCACGGTTGGGTCGTGATGTGGCGGATCTCAGCCATGATGGCTTTGGTCAGCGACGCATCCCGCAGGTTGGTAGGCGTTTCTGTCATTGGCTCTGATCTTCTTCGGTCAAACGGGCATTAAATTCCTGCAAATCGCGCAGGATTTTGAGAGTCTCCTCCGCCTCAGTGTCACTCAGCACGTTCAAAGCGAAGCCGGCGTGCACCAAAACGTACTGCCCGAGCGCTACTTCTGGCGTGGTAGCAATGCAAACCGCCTGTTCCACGCCGCCAAAATCGACGGACGCCATGAGGGTGCCATCCTGCTCATAAATTTTCGCGACTTTACCGGGAATACCCAGGCACATATTTACTCCTTCAAATTTTCACTGACTGCAAGTGCCACCAGTGCTTGACCAAATGATACTCCACCGTCGTTGGTTGGCAGCTTGCGAGGCCAGAAAACATCAAAACCTGACGCACGCAGAGCTGTTATCGTGTGTGTGATCAGGGTCTTATTTTGCCACACTCCGCCGGATAATGCTACCTGGCGCAGGCCGGTCTGAGATCGGATCTGTTGAGAAACATTCACTGCGCAAGCCGATAAACCGTTGTGGAAGCGGGCTGAAATGACTGCTGGAGCCACTTTTTGCTTGATGTCCTCAACAATGGCTTGGATCACTGGCGAAACGAGGATTTGACCATCTTCAATCGGAAAATCATAACTGGATTGTTCGTTAGGATCGGCAATCGTCTCGAGCGCAATCGCATTTTGCGCTTCATAGCTGATCTGCTGGTGCAAGCCGATCAAAGCTGCCACACCATCAAAAAGTCGCCCAACACTGCTTGTTTTTGGGGTATTAAAACCGGTGCGGATCTGGTTAGCAACCGCTGCTCGCTCATCCGGGTCCAAGGCTTGGTGGAAGGGGAAAGGAAAACAATCAGGGTCGATGCCTGCCTGCAGGATCAGGCTGAGTGCCATCCGGGCGGGCTTTCGCACTGCCGCTTCTCCACCGGGCAGAGGCATATACTCGAGGTGGTAAAGGCGCTGAAAACCTTTCCAATCAGCCAGCAGCACCTCTCCACCCCAGATGGCTCCATCTGTGCCAAAACCCGTACCGTCGAATGCCAGCCCGATCACTTGCTCTTGCTGTTTCAGGCCGTTATCTGCCATGCAGGAAACGATGTGGGCGTGGTGATGCTGGACTTCAACCAAGGGCAGGTTTTCTTCGGCTGCCCGCTGGCGGGCGTAGCGGCTGGCAAGGTAGTCCGGGTGCATATCCGCAGCCAGGAGCTGTGGTTTGATGCGGAAGATCTTTTCGTAATGCCGGACGGCCTCTTCGAAGGCGGTCAGAGTTTCCTGGTTTTCGAGGTCGCCAATGTGATGGCTGACGAAAGCGTAGCGGTCGCGGACAAGGCAGAAGGTGTTTTTGAGTTCCGTGCCGCAAGCCAGGGTTGGAATGGCGTTTGCGGAGATCTGAAGCGGCAAAGGCGCAAACCCTCGTGCTCGCCGCTGAATGTGGGGAACACCTTCGATGACAGAAACCACCGAATCGTCGATGCGGGTATGGATCGGTCGGTCGTGCAGCAAGAAACCGTCTGCCAGCTGCGAGAGACGCTTGTGGGCGTCGGCGTTGGAATAGGCAATAGGTTCTTCGCTCAGGTTACCGCTGGTCATTACCAGCACTTTTGGAAAACCTTCCGCAGGTTCCAGGAGTAACAAATGCAGCGGGGTATAGGGCAGCATAAAGCCCAGGCGGTTTTGGTCAGGGGCTACCAAGCGCGCCAGTTCTTTGCCTGTCAGGGTCGTCTCCAGCAGCACCACGGGTGCCATTGGGGAGGTGAGCAGTTTTTCCTCGTCCGGACAGACCCGGGCAAACTTTTTGATCGTATCCACGTCAAAAGCCATCAGGGCAAAGGGCTTACCGCTGCGGCGCTTGCGCAGGCGTAGTTTTTCAACGGTTTGCGGGTTTTGGGCATCACAGACCAGGTGGAAGCCGCCCAGACCTTTTACAGCCAGAATTTTCCCTTCAGCCAGCGCCTTTCGGGCTGCCTGGAGGGCAGCTTCGCGTTCCGCCAGCTTTTGTCCGCTCTCCTCGTACCAGACCTGCGGACCGCAAACCGGGCAGGCAATCGGCTGGGCATGAAAGCGCCTGTTGGCGGGGTCCTGATACTCTTCCGCGCAATCCGGGCAAAGGGAGAAACCCGCCATGGAGGTGTTGGGACGATCGTAAGGAATGCCAGTCACAATGGAAAATCGCGGACCGCAGTTGGTGCAGTTGATGAAAGGATAGCGGTAGCGGCGGTCAGAAGGAGCGAAAAGTTCACGGCGGCAATCGGGGCAGATATTCAAATCGGGTGAAACCGGTAGAAAATCGGACGGGTCATCCTCACTGTGACGGATTTGAAACTCTGTGAAAGCCTGGTCAGGCGCATCTTCGACTGTGAAGCTGTCGATAACAGAAAGTGGCGGCGGGTTTTGCCGCAGGTCCTGGATGAATGCCTGCACGTTTTGTTCAGCACCACGCAGTTCAATCTCAACGCCGTGAGCATTGTTGAGAACCCAACCCGTCAGCAAATGCCTTTGCGCCAGGTTGAAAACGGTTGGTCTGAAGCCCACACCCTGCACAATGCCGGTGATGTAAAGCCGCTTGTTGATGACGGGCATACTCTCTTACTTTGCTTTGACTTTATCGGTCAACCACGCGATCCATGCGTCAAAGCCTTTTCCAGTTTTAGCGCTCAGAGCAAAAGTTGTCAGACCAGGATTGAGCATCTCGACCCCCTGCTGGAAGTAGTCCATGCGGAAGTCAATGTAAGGGGTCAGGTCAATCTTATTGATAATCAGCACGTCTAATCCGCGGTAGATTTTGGGGTATTTGTAGGGCTTGTCATCCCCTTCGGGCACCGAGGCAATCAGGACGTTGGCATGCGTGCCGAGCTGAAAACCAGCAGGACAAATAAGGTTGCCAACATTCTCTACAAGGATCAGATTCAGTTCTTCAAGTGGCAGCTCAGGCAGTGCCATTCCGACCATGTTGGCGTCAAGATGGCAATCGCCGCCCGTGTTGATCTGGACAGCTGGTATACCGGCAGCCACGATTTTGTCAGCGTCGATCGTGACAGGGGCAGTATCGCCTTCGATCACGCCAAGCTTGATCCCGGCTGGCAGCCGTTTGATGGTCTCAAGGATGACACTGGTTTTCCCGGCTCCAGGGGATGCCATCAGGTTGATGCCATACACATGATGTTGGTCAAGGATAGCCTGGTTGTTCTGTGCCAGGCGGTCGTTGGAGTCCATGATTTTCTTTACAATTTCTACACGTTGGGGCATTTATTCTTCCTCTCTAAGTATGTCAATATGATCCACCAGCAATTCTTCGCCACTTTCGATGAACACATCGACACTATGGCAGTTAGGGCAGGGCTGTAGGATTTCGCCCAGGGGGTACTGATGATCACAGGATTTACAGTGTAAAACGGCGGGACGACGTTCGAAGTGGAGCTTTGCGCCTTCGGAGACAGTTCCCTGGCTGATATAGTCCCAATAGAACTGGACCGAGTCGTCCACAATCGAAGAAAGTTGACCGATCACCACGTAGATATCGGTCACCTTTGTGCCGTGGTTTTCCTGTGCGGCCTGGTTTGCGATGGACAGGATGCTTTCGGTGATAGCCAGTTCATGCATGAGGGTATTATACCGTCAGAGAAAGGTGAGTCAAAAGGCGTGAAAACGCCTGGTCGACCATCTCGGAAGTCTGTTCGGACAGCGTTCGCGCGAAGCGAAAAGAAAATCCCCTTACGCTCAATATCCAGGATAGGGGCAGCTTTCTGCCGAGGATTTGCGCGATGGCGAGCAATTCGCCCGGACCCATATGATGGGTGAAGGCGGAATGCGTTTGATCAGGGGAGACTTGCTCGAAGAATACGTTCGGCAAGCTGGGAGAATTGTGCGCATCGATGAATATGAGTTGGTCATAATCAGCGATGTCCTCAGCCATTTCAGGCAGAAGCTGGAACAAGTAGAGTAAGGTCAACCTGCCGTCTGGCGTGGAAACCTGATCTCCGGGAAATTCTGGTGTCTCCAAACCAAGCTGGAGCGCAAGTTTGTCGAGGATATGCCAACCGGCACCATCATCCTCTCGGTCGCGGTTTCCATAGGCGATTATGAGTGTTTTCGCTTGCATTGCTTTCCTTGCTAACGAAAACCTCCCCACTGGGCGGGGAGGTTTTCCATGTTGTGGTGCAATCTACCGCCGCAGGGTCTGGGTCAGGTTGCCCTGGTGATCGTAGATGCTGATTTCCAGCGGCATTTGCCCGACTGCATGGGTGGAGCAGGAGAGGCAGGGATCATGCGCGCGAATGGCGTGTTCAACGCGGTTGAGCATGCCTTCTTTAACATCAGGACCGTGGATATATTCTTTGGCGACCATATCGACAGCCTTGCTCATGGCATAGTTATTATGCCCGGTCGAGACGATCAGGTTCACCTTGGTCAGCTGCCCATACTCGTTGGCGGTATAGTCGTGGATCAGGGTGCCGCGCGGGGCTTCGATGACCCCAACACCGTGACCAGTCGGTTCCTGGTGCGTATTGAGAATGTCATTGCTGAGGATATCCGGGTCGTCAAGCAGCACACGCACGCGTTCAGCGGCGAACAGGGTTTCGATCATGCGGGCGTAGTGATAATAAAGCGTGTTCTCAACCGGCGCGCCGTCATTAATCGCCTTAAAAACCTTCAATTCTTCGTTTGCCATTGGGGTTTCGATGTGCTTGACCATGTTTAGGCGGCCAAGTGGACCCACCCGATAGACACCTTCGGGGAAGCCAAGCTTCTTGTAGTAGGGGAATTTCAGGTAAGACCAGGGCTCCACATGCTCTGCGATGTAATCGAGGTAATTCTGAGCGCTGAAGACTTCCAATTCTTCGCCAGTGCGGCTTTTCAGGCGGATATCGCCATCGTAAAGCTCCAAGCCTTTGCTGGGGGTGATCAAGCCGAGATAACCAGTGGGGAAGACAGCGAATTTATCAACCGTTTCGCGGTTGGCTTCCACCCAATCCTTGATGATCTTGATGCCAAGTTTGGCGGTTTCGACTTGGTCATCCAGACCCGCTAGAATGCGGTCGCGACCTTCAGCGGTCAGGGTTCGGTTAACACCACCAGGAATTGCGAAGGTGGGGTGGATCGAGCGTTCTCCAAGCTCAGAAATGATGGCCTGACCGAATTTGCGCAGGCGAACAGCCTTTACCGTCAGCTCAGGGTCAGCCTGGATTAGACCAACGACGTTGCGGATAGCGGGATCGGCGTCGAATCCAAGCAGCAGGTCAGGTCCCGCAAGCTCAAAGAAATGCATACCATGGCTCTGGATAATCTGACCCATGTGCATCAGTTCGCGCAGCAAACTGGCCGGGCGGGGTGGAGGGCAGCCAAGCACGACGTCACCAGCTTTGGCAGCAGCCAGGTGATGGCTGACAGGGCAAATGCCGCAGATACGGGGGGTTATCTGCTGCATTTCGGTGACAAGGCGACCTTCACAGAATTTTTCGAAGCCCCTGAATTCATTGACATGGAAGTAGGCATGCTCCACGGAGCCATCTTCTTTCATGTGGACGGTCACTTTGGCGTGACCTTCGATCCGGGTGACTGGTTCGATAGTAATCTTTTGTGTAACCATTCATTTCTCCTAATGCCAGTTGTTGAATTCGCCTTCGACCTTGGGCATTCTGCCTTGAGCCAATTCAGATAAAACGTAAAAAATAGCGTCTGCGCTTGGGGCACATCCGGGCAGGAATACATCCACTTTGACGAGATCGCTGACCGGGCGGACGTGTACCGGAGTGGAAAGCTCCGGATCATTCGGGATCATGCCGCTATCATCCGTGCTTTCAGTTTCGATGTAAGCGCGCTTTAAGGCCGCATCGGCACCTGGGAAGTTACGCATGGCGGGTACACCACCAAAAACGGCACAGTCACCAAGGGCAACCAGGATCTTGCAGCGTTCGCGCATTCTAAGCGCCACTTCCTCGTTGTAGGTGTTAGCAATGCCGCCTTCAAGAATACCCACATCCACACCACTCGCATCCGGCTCTTTGAGGTCGGTGATGGGGGTGGAACGTAAATCGACCAGCCTGGTCAGTTCAATGATACGTTCATCCATGTCAAGGAATGACATGTGGCAACCGGCGCAGCCAGCGAGCCAATCCGATGCAACTTTTGGTTTTGTCATACGTTTCCTTTCAACTTGCGTTTATTCGTTTAGTCGGTTATGACAAAACGATTGTAGCAACTTTTTCTTCAATAGCGGCGCGCCAGTTTTCAGAGAGCGTGAGTCCCGATTTACTGGCGAGGACTTTCAAGACATCCAACACGGACCTGTTGCCATCAGCGGCTTGAATAGCCTGCTGGTTGAGCCCAAGCTTGCCGTCTGAATTGAGGTAATACCCAGTCTGCTCATCCCAGATGGTGCAGGGCAAAACAATGTCAGCCATCTCAGTAAACGCAGACTCGTAGCTTGCCTGCACGATCTTGAATTCACTGCCAGCCAGGGCATCGCGGGTGTGGTCACAAGCATGACCATCACCGAGCGCCAGGAAAAAGACCGGCGCGGATTTCGCCTGGGCATCCATCTCGTAACCGAAGAGTGCTCCGGCGAAGTTGTTCCCTTTACCCTTAAGGGTGACAACTTTCGCGCCAATTTCACGGGCAAGCTGAACGAGGCTGCGGAAGGCAGGAAGGTTTTCTGCCTTGGCAAATTCCTTGCCGACCACGATGACCAGTTTCTGGTTTTCTTTAAGATTTCCAAGAACCTTTTCAGCACGTTCGGGATTTAGCCCGAGGTTTTGCAGCTGTGCGGACAAATCTGCTTCCTCTCTGTGCGCAAAACTGCGCAGGAGGTCCACCACGGCAGCGTAATCGCTGCCGATGTATTCAAGTTTGTTGGAAGACCAGTCGCCAACTTTGGTATGGGTGCTGTTGGCTATGAACATCTTGAGATCATGCATCGCCTGACGCTTGAGGAAGAAGCCGGCAACCGGATGGTCCTTAACCATATCGGTGCCGAGAATGATTGCGGTGTCGCAGTCTTTCAGAACGGAAAGTCCGGATTCAAAAGCGCCGATCTCAGCAGCTAATTTCGCGCTGGTGCGAGCGGTTTGGTCATGACCAAGAAGCGTAACCTGCCCAACCTGGAAGTGGTCCGCGAAAAACTCATGAAAAGCTGAAAGAGCTTCGATAGGCTGCCGTGGAGAAATGTGAGCGCTGATTTCGTTGCTGTCATGGGCTTTAAATTGCACGGAAATTGCAGAAAGCGCTTCATCCCAGGTAATCGATTCTAGCTGACCATTTCGACGCACCATGGGGCTGGTGATGCGTTTGCGATTTTCTGCTACCGGTTTATAGCGACCATCGTAGCAGAGCAAACTCTCATTGAAACCCGCGTCCGGATTACCATCAATGCGCACAAGGCGATTATCCCGGGTCTTCACTACCCGTTCACAACCGAGGCTGCAGTCCATGCAGACGGAATTGACGTGGGTCAGATCCGTTTCACGACCCTGGTAAGCACTGCGGCGATCAATGAGGGCACCGGTTGGGCAGAACTGCACGCAGTTGCCGCAGGAAATGCAGGTGCTCTCGCCGAGTGGCACATTGTTATCAGCAATCAAAAGGCTGCCAGAACCGCGTTCCTCAAAACCAAGCGTCGCGTTGCCAACTAACTCAGTGCACGCACGCACGCAGCGCCGGCAGAGGATACAGCGGTTATTGTCCAGGATGAAATCGGGATGAGAAGCATCCACTATAAATGGCTTATAAGCGGGGGTGATCGGCCAGTGAGTCATATTTTCAGCATAAGCAGCCTGCTGCAAATCACAATCGCCGTCTGTTTCCTGGCAGTACATGCAGAAGTGATTGCGCTCGCTGAAAATCATCGAAAGAATGAATTTCCGGGCGGATTTGGTCCTGTCTGTGTCGGTGCGCACGATCATGCCATTGTTCGCTGGCACAACACAAGATGGCTGCAGGGTGCGCGCGCCTTCGACTTCCACTAGGCAAAGACGGCAGGAGCCATACGGAACCAGCTTGGGGTGATAGCAAAGGGTGGGTACGTTAAATCCGGCGATGCGGATCGCATCCAGAATTGTGGAGCCTGTTTCGACTTCAACGGGTTGTCCGTTAACTGTTAGTTGAATCATTAATAATCTCCTCGCTTCTCTTATTTGATGACAACCGCATCAAAGTTACAAACCTGCTTGCAGATACCGCAGCGAATACAGATCTCGGTATTGATCACATGGGTTTGTTTGCGTTCCCCAGTAATGGCAGAGACCGGGCAGTTGCGGGCGCAAACGGTGCAGCCGGTGCATTTCTCCGGGAGAATGTCAAAGGTAATCAGGCTGCGGCAGACCTTGGCAGGGCATCGTTTCTCGTAAATATGGGCTTCATATTCATCCATGAAGTGTTTCATCGTGGATATGACCGGATTTGGCGCGCCTTGTCCCAAACCGCAGAGGCTGTCCTGGATGATCTCGCTGCAGAGTTGCCTGAGCAGGGGGATATCTTCGGGGACGCCTTTGCCGGCGCAGATGCGCTCGAGGATCTCAAGGATGCGGCGGGTGCCAACACGGCACGGAACGCACTTACCGCAGGATTCATCCTGCGTGAATTCCATGAAGAAACGGGCAATATCCACCATGCAGGTGTCTTCGTCCATTACGATCATACCGCCGGAGCCCATAATGGAGCCGGCAGCTCCGAGGGTTTCATAGTCTACGGGAAGGTCCAGGTTCGATGCGGGCAGACAGCCGCCCATAGGACCGCCAGTCTGAACGGCTTTGAAGGCTTTGCCTTCTTTGATGCCGCCGCCGATATCGTAGATAATCTCGCGCAGGGTCGTGCCAAGAGGAACTTCGATCAGACCGGTATTGGCAACATCACCAGCGAGAGCGAAGGTCTTGGTGCCCTTGCTCTTCTCGGAACCCATGCTTGTATACCATTCAAGACCGCGAAGGATGATCTTTGGCACGTTGGCATAGGTCTCG
Source organism: Anaerolineaceae bacterium (assembly GCA_011620505.1). GTDB lineage: Bacteria > Chloroflexota > Anaerolineae > Anaerolineales > Anaerolineaceae > Mesolinea. Next base: position 8,722 of record WOZA01000165.1, on the reverse strand, counting down.
ACGTTGTTGATGTTGGTGGGTTTGCCCCATAAGCCTTTTGAGGCGGGGAAGGGAGGGCGCACCCGGGGTTCACCGCGATTGCCTTCGATGGAAGCCAGCAGGGCAGTTTCTTCACCGCAGACAAAAGCGCCTGCACCCATGCGAACTTCAATATCAAAGTCAAAACCGGAACCAAGGATGTCCTTGCCGAGCAAACCGTATTCCCTGGCTTGTTTAATGGCGATGTTGAGGGTGCTGACCGCGATTGGATATTCAGCGCGGCAGTAGATATAGCCCTGGTTCGCGCCGACGGCATATGCGCCAATGGTCATCCCTTCGAGAACTGAATGAGGATCGCCTTCGAGGACTTTACGGTTCATAAACGCGCCAGGATCGCCTTCATCCGCATTGCAGACCATGTATTTGGGTGTGTCTGGAGCCTGGCGGGCAAATTTCCATTTCATACCGGTGGGGAAGCCAGCGCCACCACGCCCGCGAAGTTTGGAGTCGAGGATGGTCTGGATCACCGCTTCCGGGGTCATTTCACCGAGGACCTTTGCCAGGGCCTGGTAACCATCGACTGCGATGTAATCCTCAATATTACGTGGGTCGATCTTGCCGATGTTCTCGAGAATGATGCGAATTTCCTTGTCTTTGGGCTCGCCGAGTTCTTCGTCGGTGACATCCCGCATTTGAGCTTTGTATTGCTGGAGTTCGCGGCCCTTGATGAAATGTTCCATCACGATAGGACCAACAGTTGCTGGGGTTAATTGGATGTAATGACTACCTTCTGGATAGACCAGGAAATCGGGACCCTCTGTTTCTGGATCACCCACTCTGGGGATGTCCAGGACCTGGACTTCCTCTGAAAGGTTGTGTTTTGCCAATTCCTTGATCAGTTGTTCCTTTACATCCAACGCCCCTTTGTCAATACAAACGGGATCCATTGAGACAAGCACGGTTGAACGATAATACGCCATTTCTACATTTACCTTCCTTGTTATTTTCAGCCTGAACTCAGGCTTCTATTCGGAATTCCTGGACAATATTGCCCTTAACCACGTGTTCTTCCATAATCCTGGTTGCCATGGCAGGGGTAACCTTGCCGTAGGTGACGGTTTCAGCGCCAGGGAGGATCACCTGCACTACCGGGTCCTGACCTCCCAGACCGATGTTGCCAGTCTGGCGCAGGATGATATCGGGCAGGTGATGGTCCTCAATGAAGGTGAGGATTTCTTTGAGAGTCTCACGGGCACCTGCGGCAATGCCGACTGTTCCCATACCGACTATGATTTGAGTCTTGCCGGTCTGGTCGCGCAATTCCTTGACTTTCTGGGCTTCCTCGCGCAGTCGCTTGAGGTCATCAATAGATTTAATGGTTGGCATACACGACTCCTTCTTTAGTGGTGATGTTTCTTGCATTTGCAATGCCATCGGTGATGGTATTGGATATAAATTCGATTACGCGGAAATCACTTAAAGGCAGGTCGCCCAGAGCTTCTTTGAATTCCGTGTCATCGAATTCGAAGCATTGATCGTTAAATTGGTACTTGAAGACCCAATTGACAGAGGGGGTGCCTAAAAGCAGGCTGATAAAGGTATCCTCGAGGTTCCCCAGCGGCATGCGGTCTATGTGGCTGTGCTGGAATTTGGCGGTCAATTTGGTGCCTTTGCCCGGCTCTGATTCCAAGGTGAGAAACCCATTACAGGCCTCAGCTGCTTGTTTGAGCAAAGGAATGCCCAGACCGACTTTTCGGGTGGTGCGGCTGGTGACGAAGGGATCGAGAACTTTTTCAACCATTTCCGGGGGTATCCCCCTGCCATTGTCAGACACTTCGAGCCACAACTCGTCAGCCACCAGGTCTTCACGCACAGAGATGACAATTCTTGTCGCCCCAGCAGAGATGCTGTTTTCGGCGATATCAAGAAGGTGAAGCGAGAGTTCTCTCAAGGTGCAACCTCACTTTTTTGAACTTCGGTCAAGATCCTGGCGAATTGAGAGGGTCTAACACGGCCATGGTTGACTTCATCGATCACGACAACTGGTGCCTGGCTGCAAGCGCCAACACAACGGCAAACTTCGAGAGTAATCAGACCATCGGAAGTAGTCTGACCAGGTTCGATCCCCAATACTTGCTTGGCTTTGTCAATCAGTTGAGAAGCTCCGCCGACGTAGCAGGCAGTCCCAATGCAGAACTTAACGAGGTGCTTACCTCGAGGTTCAGTGGTAAAGAAAGAGTAAAAAGAAACGACACCATGAACCTTGCTCACTGGAACATTCAATTTTTCGGCGACGTAGGCTTGCATTGGTTTGGTGATGAAGCCGATCCTTTCCTGAAGGTGGTTGAGAATCACCATCAAAGCGCCATTCTGATCTCCGAACTCTGAGATGGTACTGTCGATAACTTCTCTCATCCGGGGATTGTCGAGGGGATCGAGCTGATTGGGTGTTAGCGTCATTTTTATGCATACTCCTATATCTCAAAGGCCTGCAGCCCTTGTGAAAAATGTTACAAGTAGTTTACTCAACTCAGACGTTTTGGTCAACGTGCCTCTTGTTGGATGTTAATAAAATAGTCGGGTCTATGGATGCTTACTCTTTGAGCAAGATGACCCGACCTATCATTTTCCCTTGTGGCAGCGGCGTACGATCAGCTCATAGGGCAAACCCCGGTGGGGCACACGCCGAGTTTGATGTGCGCTTCGAGTTCCGCGCGGAAATGGTCGAGCATGTTTTTGATCGGTGCCCCTGCGGTCTGACCAAGCCCGCAGTTGGAAAAATCCTCCAAGCCTTTGGAGAGCCATTCCAAATGGGCGATGTCTTCCATGGTTCCCCGCCCTTCAGAAATATTGGTCAGGATCTTCCAGGCCTGATCGGTGCCGACCCGACATGGAACGCATTTACCGCAGCATTCTTCCTGGAAGAAGCGCGCGAGGACGCGTACTGAATCGACAATACAGTTGGAATCATTGCAGATTAGAAGCGCGCCAGAACCCAGAGCGACGCCCACTTTTCGGTAAGAATCAAAATCCATCGGGGTGTCCTGCAGGGAGGCGGGAATGATCGATCCACTGGATCCGCCGGTCTGAGCAAATTTGAACTGACCTCCTTTGATGCCTTTGCCGTAGATGTTGATTACTTCGCGCAGGGTGATTCCCATCGGAACTTCGATCAATCCAGTATTGTTCACATTGCCCAGGATGGTATAGACCTTGGTGCCAGGGCTGGAAGGAGTGCCGAAAGACTTGAACCATTGCGCGCCGTTGAGCACAATCGGTGGAATGTTAGCGAAGGTTTCCACATTATTGATGAGAGTTGGCTTCCCCCAAAGGCCTGAAGTGGTGGGATAAGGGGGCTTGACGCGGGGTTCACCCCGCCCTCCCTCTATGGACTCGAGCAGGGCAGTTTCTTCGCCGCAAATGTATGCGCCTGCGCCGGCATGAATGTGGATATCGAAGTCGAAACCAGAACCAAAAATATTTTTACCCAGACCGCCATACTCGCGGGTTTGTTGGATGGCCTTCTGGACCCGGTCAAGGGCGAGTTGGTACTCTCCGCGGATATAAATGTAACCTTCATCCGACCCAATCGCATAGGCGGCTATCAGCATGGCCTCGATAATGCTGAATGGATCGCCTTCCATGATGACACGGTCCTTGAAGGTTCCCGGTTCGCTTTCATCGGCGTTGCATATGACATATTTCTTCTTACCGGGTGTTTTACGGACGGAATCCCATTTAATGCCAGCCGGAAAACCCGCGCCTCCACGACCGCGTAAGCCAGATGCCTTGATAATCTCCACTACGAGGTCCGGTGTCATCTGAAGCGCTGTGGCGAAAGCTTGTCCGCCTTCGTACGCGAAGAAGTCATCAATACTTTCTGGATCAATGATTCCAACGTTGCGCAGGGCGATGCGGTTTTCGGCAGGCAGGGTTCCCTTTCGCTGTGTCAGCCAGGCTATCTTCCGCAGAGTGTCAGGATCTTTTTCCTTCAGATCGGGAACTTCGCGGCCTTTGAAGAGATGCTCTTCGACCAGCTGGGGGACGTCCTCGGGCTTGACCGGGGCATAAACTGTTGCTTCCGGGAAGATCACCACCAGCGGTAAGTTCCGGACCATACCGATCTCCGGGATGGTGGAAACAGCCACCTCATCAGTGAGCTCCAAATTCTTTATCGCCAGCTTGAAGGCAGCAATGACCTCCTGTGAGGCATTCGCTTTACTTTTTGGATCGTTCGATATCAAAACCATTGAACGGACTGTTTTCATGGCTGCTCCTACTCATACTTGTTCAGGATTTCTGGCAGGGATTCCGGGGTCAGATGCCCATGGATGTTGCCATCAATCGAGATGACTGGACCAAAATTGCATACACCCAGGCAGCTGGTTGTCAGAAGTGTCCACTTTTGGTCCTTGCTGGTCTCGCCTGGTTCAAGCTGGAGCTCCGCTTTGAGGGCCTGAAACAGCTCGCGACCTCCAACAACATGGCAGGGCAGGCTTTCGCAGAACAGGATCACATGCCTGCCACGCTGCTGCGTTGGGAGCATGCGGTAGAAGGTGGCGACAGAGAAGACTTCAGCCAGCGGGATGGAAGTTTGCGCGCTGATCTCGTACAGCGCCTGACTCGAGATGTAGCCAAAACGTTGGGTGAGCTTATGCAGGATGGGAATAAGGCTTTCCCGGTCCTTTTCAGTTTCCTGAAGGATCAACGAGATTTCTTGCTTGAGTTCATCAATGGTGGGTATGGATTGGGTTAGGTTTTCTTCCATGATCATCCTCTGTAAATATTGACTTTAGGAACACTGACATTGTCTGCCCAGAGGAAGGGTGAAGGCAAGTAAAGACCAGAACAATGCTGTTTTAGAGTTAGAAGAAAATGGTCAAGCTTGCTTCCTTCCACTGATAATTAATCAGGCACGGACAGGCAGATTACACCGCCAAACAAATTATGGAGTAATGAAGCTTGTTCTATTTTTCACAATTAGTGTACTCCAATGTGAACAGGATAGCAATTAGCCGTTCTTCAATATTGAGTCTGAAGCGCATGAAGCAATGAAGAAACTGAAATATCCTCCATCTGCAAGCTCAGGATGCCGGTTATGCCGTCAAGATCATGGGCATCCGTGCTGGGAATCAGATGGTAATCTTTAAGAAATGGATAACGCTTTATAGCTTCGGATTTGGAGATACCCGAAATCTCGAGGACGGACAAATTCAATTCAGGAGGGATGCCTCCCAGGCGGGGTAAGAGACCATTCTCTTCACGCGTAACGTGAGCCGGGAGGAAGAGACCCCCCAGGCGAAGCACATGCCTTTGCGCTTCGTTGATGGTGAGGTGAGTGGCATTGCTGAGGAGACGATTTTCTGTGCCGACATAATTACCCTCTGAGTCGACGATCAACTGAATCCCAAAGAAATCAGGATTGTTGGGGATATTCGGTAGGTTTTTATCGACAATCTTTTGGAGCTCAACGAGCTGCGCATAGGTGTCGAATAGGCAAACTACATGGATTTCTTCTGCGGTTGTAAGTTCCATCCCGGGCAAAACGATCAGATCTCTGCCCGCAGCGGCTTTGATCACAGCCGGAACGTTAGCACTGGAGTTGTGATCGGTGATCGCGATCAGCTGGGTGTTGGTTTCGCAGGCGCGTTCTACGATATAGGGGGGCAGCATTTCCAGCGTGGCACAGGGAGAGAGGACTGTGTGGATGTGGAGGTCTGCCTTGAGCCTTTTCATTTGTTTGGATCAGTATCTTTGATTCCCAGTTCCCACAGTCTTCCAACGATCTGGTAACTGCCAACTGGAGTAGAGAGCAGCACAATTCCCTCCTGATTTGCGCGAGCGATGGTGGCCGCATCCGGCTGAGCATTTTCTGTGATGATGACGGCGGGGATTTCCAACAAGGAAGCGACAGCCACGACATTGATGTTGGCAATCAGCGTGATCCAGATACATTCAGCCTGGGCGCCAGTCATGACGCAACTGAGCAGATCCGAGGTGTAGCCGGTGTGAATCTCAATTTCTGAGAAATCCACCGTGTCTGTCAGGACTTTCAGCTCAATGTTGTCTAATATCGTTTGGAGTGCAAGCATGGATTGTCCGATCTCAATTCTTGGGTTTGTCCAGATAAATGGTCATGTAAAGATTGGTTCCGCTTTCTTTGGAAGTTTTGATGGTCATTTCATCTACGCAGGCGCGGATATTGACCAGGCCCATCCCTGCGCCAAACCCTTTATTACGGACTTCTTCGGAAGCAGTGGAAAATCCAGGGGTTAGGGCTTTTTCAACATCGTCGATCCCAGGACCATCATCATATGCTTCCATGGTGATTTTATGCGGTTCGATTTCCACCCTCAGGAAACCACCATTATTAGTGTGAATGATCAGATTCATTTCAGCTTCGTAGACAGCTATTCCACAGCGTCTTGCAACCTGGCGATCAGCGCCAAGACGCAGGAGGGCTCTTTTGATGTGGTTGGAAGCTGCGCCGCCGTGCAGGAAGTCATCTTTGATGATCCGATACCGCAAAATAAGGCTGGTGCGATCTGATTCGATATCCTCAAAAAGGTGCGAAGCACGATAACGTTTGACTTCTTCGGCTTGATAGTCGCGTTGAAGCGCATCCAATAAACCGTTGGTTATGTCGCCTTTGGTAAGAAGACCGACCAATTTGTTGTTTTCATCCAGGATAGGAAGGCGGCCGACATTTTTCTTCGCGAAGATTCTCAAGGCTTCCACGACTTTGTCTGTGGCTTTAGCCGTAATCAGATTTTTGCTCATGTAATCTGAGACTTTACGGTCAATTCGCCCGTCCCGCAGGGCACGGATGAGATCTTCGGTGGAAACGATGCCTACGACTTCGCCGTTCATGGTGACAGGAGCACCTGAGATGCGATGGTGTTGGATCAGGTTGAGCGCTTCGAGCATGGTCATGTCGGGTGAAAATGTGACCACATTGGTAGTCATCACCTGGCTGATTTTCAGTTCATAGCCAAGTTCCTCTACCCTGGTGATCATGCCAGCGTCGTTATCAGAGAGAGTAGCCTGGTCGCTCATGATATCTAATCTTTAGGAAAGAGATTCATTTCCATTTCGTAACTTGGCAATCCGGCTTGTGTGAGCCGGCCTGAAATCTCATAAAGACCAAGGGGTGATGCTGCTATGGGCAGGTTCTCATCGATGGCAAGGTTGAGGATATCTTCACCAGGTTTTTTTCCGCGGGCGAAAATGATCAGACGGACGTCAGCAATCAGGGCAGTACGAACTACCTGGGGATTGCAGAGACCGGTGATCAGAACGGCTTCTGCCTGGACAGAAGCAAGAACATCGCTCATCAGATCGCCGGAAAAGCCTCCTTGGATCTCCCGATCCAGGTTGACATCTGGTGTGAGGAGCGTACCTTTGCTAATAGCAATAACTTCCGTTACTTTCATGTGATATCCTCGAAAGAATGACTTGTTTTATTTTACTAGAAACCCGGCATGTTATACTACTGAGTTAATGGATAAGAGGTTGTTATGAAGAATGTGATCAAAAGTGTCAAGGGTACGCGGGATTTCTATCCGGACGAGATGGCAAAACGCCAGTGGTTGATCCGGAAGCTGACGGAAGCCTCGGAGACTTTTGGTTATCAGATGTATGATGGACCCTGCCTGGAGACAATCGATCTCTATGCGGCGAAATCGGGGGAAGAGCTTGTGAAGGAACAGGCCTTCGTTTTTAACGACCGGGGTGGAGACCCGATCACGTTGCGGCCTGAACTCACGCCCACGCTGACACGCATGGTTGCTTCAAGGCAGAACCAACTGACTTTTCCGCTGAGGTGGTGGTCATTTGGGCCGTTCTGGCGTTATGAACGCCCGCAAAAGGGGCGCACGCGCGAGTTTTTCCAGTGGAATATTGACCAGATCGGCAGCGATTCGGTCCAGGCGGATGCGGAATTGCTGGCTGTGGCAGCAACTTTCCTGAAAAATGTCGGGCTCAACCCCGACCAGGTCAAGCTATATGTCAACGATCGTCAATCGATGGACAGTCAATTAAGCAAGATTGGGATCAGCGCAGAGCAAAAACCTGCCATGCTGCATCTGATTGACCGGATTGACAAATTGCCGGCAGAGGTTTGGGATGAGAAAGTGCTGGCGGAAGGTCTGGACGCGGAACAGCTGAAAGCAATCCACGAACTTCTCGAAAACCGGGAGCTCTGGCGTGATTCGGAGCACATGCGGAACCTTTTTGCGATGCTTGAAGTCATGGGTGTTGCGAATTTCGTAGCGTATGAGCCGAAAATTATCCGGGGATTGGATTATTACACCGGAACTGTTTTTGAGGCACAAGCGACCAACGGCGAATTTCGCGCGATTTTAGGCGGGGGGCATTACGCCAACCTGGTAGCAGATGTTGGCGGCAGCCCACTGCCTGGAGTGGGATTCGCGATGGGCGACGTGGTGATTATGCTGGTTCTGGAGGCTTACGGCTTGATCCCAGCAGACTTGGTGGACCCCGAAACCCTTTTTGTGACAGTATTCGATCAGGACACTCTCGCAGAGTCCATTCGCTTGGCGAGTCAGCTGCGTGCTGCTGGTTTTAAAGTGATCCAGGCTGAGCCCGAAAAACTGGCAAAGCAGTTTAAGTACGCAGATCGTTTGGGACTCAGTAAGGCACTCGTCCTCGGACCAGAGGAGATCGAAGGGAATACGGTGGTGGTCAAAGATTTGCACAGCTTTGAGCAGATCAGCGTAGACCG
>WOZA01000023.1 GCA_011620505.1 Anaerolineaceae bacterium | reverse complement strand
AAATGGTTTACCAATTATTCATCTAAATTCGTATGAGAAGGCTCGGTTTCGCTTGCCTGCCCGGAGAGAACGCCTGTTCCATCCAGTTCCATATCGGCAATTACCTGGGCAACACTCTCGAGCGCAACTTTCTGCTTGCGGTAGAGGTCAGCTTCAGAAACTGAAAGCTTGCGGGCAACTTCGCGCACTTTCTTACCCTGCAGGAATTTCAGATCAAGAATGTTGTATAACAGCCAGTCGCTGGTGAACTTGCGCTCACCTTCGGGGCGGATTTTCTCAATAGCTTCTTTGATAATGCTGCGCAGTGCATTCACCCGGCTGCCTTCATTCGCTTCGCTCGCAGTTTCGACCACTTTTAGATTCATTAATGGATTGTTGGTCAGTTTTGGGCCGCCCCAGTAGTGCGTGAGGGCGTCCTTGACCCATTCGGTCATCTCAACCGGTATGCTGCGGTTCTCGGAATTGTAGATGCGTTGTTGATTGTAGCTGGCAGTTGCACGCAAGTCCTGGATATAATCCACTTCAAGTTGGAGGCTTGTAATGGATCGCAGTACCTGCTGTTGGTAAGCACGGTCCTTTAGTGCGGTGGTTGCACGATCAATCAGCAGACGCACGGCTTTCAGGTCTTCTTCTTCTATCAGGTCAGGATCATATTTGAGAAAGCCGCATAATCCAAGGAGAATCTTATTGCCGTTACCATTGGCATATTCCAGCCGGGCTACATATAGATCCCCTAACGACTGGAATTCAGCCTCTTCGTTCGCCGGATTGTCTATCTCCTGCAGGATGCTGTCATCCAGGTTGAGGGATGTTAGCATCTTTTTATCACCGGTCTGGATAACCCGGTCGATCTTGCCGCCTTCCAGGACCGCGATAAATCCAGCTTTCACTTGCAGTCGGTCGCAAATGGAAGCGCTGATCATCTCCAAGAATTGATCCAGGTCTTTTCCCGTCAGCATGCGGTCCTGCAGGGATTGGATCACTTCCAGGTCAGCGCGATCTTCACCCCAGAAAAAGGCCTTTTCGAGGTAAGGCGAAGCCAGTGTGATGGCATACTCGAGCACGAGGAACCCAGCCACCATTACGACTGGCACAAGGAAGAAGTTGGGAACACCCTGGGATTCACCAAAACGCCGTACGATAGTGGTCATTCCCAGAACGATTGCCGCCACGAATGGACCCCGCAGCATCCAGCGCAGCAACCGGCTCTTGACGGCACGCTCAGTCCAGTTGAGCCCGAAGTAAGAGACCACGTAGGCCATTACGATCAAGAAAAAGCCGGTGATGACCGAAGCGATGATGGAAACCAGCCAGAAAAAGTCGGGATGGCTCGCCAGGGTCAGGTTGCCATGGTACAGGAAAAGAATGCTTGTGAGCGCAGGAGCTGCCGCGCCTGCCATCAGGTAAAACAAGCGGCGCTGGCTGGTGCGTGTGGCACTGCGACGTACAACCCTGAGCATGTTGTAGCTGACCATCAACATAACAAGGATGTAAAAAATACCAAAGCAAAATGTGATCGTGTTGCGTTCCAGGTAGGGTCCAGGCGCTTGCTCGGGGGCAAGTCCGCCAACCGTGATGCCAAAAGGAATCAAGACTGCCATCACAACCGATAGAACATAGATCACCAGGACAACTGTCCGACGTCTTCCACGGCTGGGGCGGCCTGTCAGGGTGAGCAGAGCATCCGAAAAATGCAGGTAGACAGCCGGCAGCATCACCAAACCAACCCACTTCATCTGGAGCAGAAACTCCACGTAAGCCGGCGTATTCGAGACGCTAGCCATGGCTTCACCGACATAGATCAGCGCAACGCAAGCCAGCAACAGGATGTAGGTCTGAACCAGCCGGTCGCGAATATTGAAGCTGGTGGCGTACATCATCAAAGCCACCGCCGTGATTGCCACGCCAGCCGCCAGGATCTGGTAGACCGTTTCGAAAATGCCAGTTAGGTCAAGCGCGAAAGGAAGGATCACAAGCCGTTAACTCCCAAGCCTCTTTTCAAAGAACAAAGCGGGATCAGAATTGGGGAAGTACTGGTCCAGAAAACCGCACTGCTCATAACCGCACTTGAGCGCCAGGCTGACTCCGGGGAAGTTGCGCATGGGGATTTCTATCAGAACCCTATCCAGATGTTTTTTGGCAGCCCAGTCTTCGCAGGCGGCAATCATCGTGGTGGCAACCCCGTTCAGGCGCACTTCCGGCGTGACCACCAGGTCGCAGATGCGCGCGGTCTTCGGCAGGCTTTTGGCTTCGAGAGTGACATAGGCCACCAGCAAATCATCCAGCATGCCGGCATAGATCAGGTCTGCATCCGCCCAGGAACGCAGCAGGGAATTTTCATCGCGCGGGTATTTGATCGTCACTTCGCGAGGGAGTTTCACCCGCTGGAAGGTCAACCCCCACCCCTGGGGGTCCTGGCTGGTCTGCAAGCGATAAGAATAGACCGAGTTAACACGATGGTCCATCGCTATCATTTTTTCCATGTGCGTGCGGGTTGCCACCAGAATTTTCAGTTTTGCCATCGTTTCCTCTCATTCCTCTGCTGTTACATTTACAACGATAACACAGGTTGAGGTTTCGCTGCCTTCGTTATCCAGCGCTACCAAGCGCAGCATGTAAGGTCCGGGTGCCAGGTCGCTGGTGTACCAGTTTCCGAGATTTTCATCAATATGCACGCCGCTGCCAGCCGCAATGGTCTGCCACTTGGGTTCACCCATCGTGGAAAAGTCATAGCGGTAGGAGCCCAGGGAGGGCGTATTCACTGATCCAATGATCTCAACCACACCCGCCACTTCCGCTTCATGCACCGGGCTGTCAATCTCCAGGATATCATTCACACACTGGGAGTCAATCCCCTCAATTTGCGCCTGTGGGTAGATCGTGGGCGTTGGTGTGGCATCGGTGGGGATGAGGCCGGAAAGCGTAGTGGAGGGGATGGGGCCCGATAGCGTCGTGGTGGGAGTGGTGAGCATCTCGATCGTAGAGGTGGCGAAGGTTGGTGCCTGGGCGAGCTCGCCTGCCAGGAAGGTGGCGACCACAAATTCCATGACAGTCATCAGCCCAACCAGGATCAGGATCGATGCAGCGGCAGTCACCTTGCGTTGGGCGGCTTCGCGCTCCAGCCCAAAGATAGCCGTGCGTTTTTCCTCGAGCGAGATCACGATCCGCCGCAGGTACACTACAGCCACAATCCCGAGTATCAGATAAATCGGGACCTCAAAATCCGCCAGGAATTTGATGACGTATTCCATATTGGTCAGCTAAATTTTTTCACAGGCGGCGCAGCACACCCCTGAGCAGGCTCATCAGGTTTGGGGCGATCCGATCGCCGACTTCGAGCACCTCTTCGTGAGTGGCTTTGTTGGTGCCGTCCGGATCGATTTTGTTAGTGATGGTAGCAATGCCGAGGATGTTCATCCCACCGTGCTTGGCGACAATGGCTTCGGGGACGGTGGACATACCGACTGCGTCGACGCCGACCATTTTCAGGAAGCGGCAGTCCGCGGGTGTCTCAAAGGATGGACCGGAAAGGCAGACATACACGCCTTTTTTGAGCGTCAGCCCGAGGGATGCGCCGGTTTCTTCGGCGAGCTGGATCAGTTCGGGGTTATAAACCGCGCTCATAACCGGGAAACGCGGTCCAAATTCGTCCAGGTTGGGTCCCCGCAGCGGATTCTCACCAGCCATTGGCAGAAGCGCGAGATGGTCCTTGATCAGCATCAAGTCGCCGGCGCGAAAATCGTCGTTCAAGCCACCGGAGGCGTTGGTGAGGATCAGAGTTTTGATGCCCAGGCGCTGCATCACGCGGATGGGAAGCCCAATCTGCGAGATGGAGTGACCTTCATAGTAATGGGTGCGCCCTTGCAGCACAAGCACCTCTTTGCCCTCGAGCTGCCCGATGATCAGGCGACCCTTGTGCCCGGGAACTGTTGAAATAGGCCAGTGAGGGATCTCGCGGGTAGGGATGATGGTGGGGTTTTCGACAGAATCTGCCAACTGACCCAGACCGGAGCCGAGAATGAGGGCAATTTCGGGCTGGGTGTGAATGCGCGCCCTAACGGCGTCTGTCGCCGCGTCAATTTGTGCGATGGTGATAAATTCAGCCATGAGTACCTCAGGTAAGTGTAGT
>WOZA01000035.1 GCA_011620505.1 Anaerolineaceae bacterium | reverse complement strand
AAGCATGAACATATCTGAGATTTTCAAACATAAAAAAATCAGCTACTCGCTGGAGATCTTTCCTCCAAAGAAAGACAGTTCCTACGATGTGATTTACAACACCTTGCTCCGATTACGGGGTTTGCCTGCGGATTACATCAGCGTGACCTACGGCGCAGGCGGCAGCCTGGCTCAAAGGGAAAAGACGGTCGAGATTGCTTCCCTGATCCGCACCAATTATCACATTGAGCCAGTGGCGCATATCACCTGCGTCAATTCAACAGAGCAGGATGTGATTGAGACGCTTGCAAAACTGAAGGAAAACCAGGTGATGAACCTGATGGTATTGCGTGGGGATATCAGCCCCGACGTGCCCCCCAGGGATGACTTCCACTACGCCAGTGATCTGGCTGATTTCATCAAAAAGCGTGAGCCCGACTTCAACCTGATCGGAGCCTGCTATCCCGAAGGGCACTACCAGGCATCTTCGCTGGAAGAAGATGTGCGTAACTTGCATCACAAAATTGCCAATGGCGTGACGCACCTGGTGACCCAGCTTTTCTTCGACAACGAGGCTTTTTACCGCTTCCGCGATCTAGCAACCGCGCAGGGCATTGATGTTCCGATTGTGGCTGGGATCATGCCGATCACCAGCCTTAGGCAGATCGAACGCACCGTGGCGCTCTCCGGGGCGAGTGTGCCGGCAAAACTTTCGCGCTTGTTCAGCAAGTATGCCAATAAACCCGAAGCGTTGCGCGATGCGGGTATCTTTTATGCGGTCGAACAGATCATGGACCTGATCGATAATGACGTCCGCGGCATCCACCTCTACACGATGAACAACGTGGACACTGCATACCGAATCAGTGAGGCCATCCAAAATGTAATCATGGCGGAAAACCTGCCCTAAAACAACCCCCCGATGTTCCCTCGTTAACGGCTACTCGTTTCGGTACAGCGCTTCGTTCAGCATGTTTGAGATTGCGTAATAATCCGGCATCAGCACCATCGCCCCTTCAGCCGTGATCCAGTTGGAAACCATGTCAGGTGTGACTGCATATCTGTGGATATTTTCGGAGTTCATCAGCGACGAAGCCATCGGTAACAGAGGTACAACCTCCAGCAATTGCACGTCCGTATCAACGTATTCGCGGTAAAGACCATAAAGTTCAGGAACTTTGATGAGCATATTGAGGTTGACTGCTTTGCGGAAAATCGCCACGACCACGTCCTGCGCGCGTCGGTTGCGGTCAAAATCGCTGGTGGTTTTTCGCGATCGCGCGTACCAGAGCGCCTGCCCGCCATCCATGTGCGTTTCCCCGGGTTCAAGGATGCACCAGCCGGAGGGATCCGTCTCACAGGCATCCTGCAGTTCCTCTGTCACATTCACTTCGATCCCGCCCAGACTGTTGACGACATCTTTGAAGCCATTGTAGTTCACCATCATGTATTTATCCGGGCGGATGCCAAAGTTGACCTCGAAAGTCTGCGCCAGCAGCTCAAACCCACCCAAAGCCCAGACGGTATTGATGCGATTCGACCAGTAACCCGGAATAGTGACGTAAAGGTCGCGTGGGAAGGAAATCAGGCTGACGGTTTTTTGTTTCGGATTAATGGAGGCCAGGATGATCACATCTGTGCGGAAATTGTTGGCTCCAAAGTCATCCACCCCCAACAGAAGAATGTTCAACTGGTTCTCAGGCAGCTCACCTACCGGGATGATCGGCACAGGCGTCGGAGTGAGAACGGGTTGAGGGATAAGCTCGATGGTGCCATCTTCAAGGATGTTCGCGAAGGAATTAGGCTGATAGGGAGTGGCAGTGACCTGATAGTGCCTGAGGCTGACCTGGTAGGGGGAATTGTCCGAGCTGGCCATGGCGGCAACAATAACGCCTGCAAAAATGACCCCGACAAAAGCCAGGGTTATGACGAACAAGACCGCAAGTGTGATGGACTGATGTTTCTTTAGGCGCATAGGTTCAATACTTTTCCGGGGTTGTCGTAGCAAGATTGTTGCCAGCAGTATCCGCCCCGCTGTTTACAGGGATTGCCAGGCGGTGAATGGTAAGCGTGTCGGGCACGGAGTGGATCCACCAGTGACCGCCCAGGCTCTGAGTCAAATCGACAGCCTCACGAAGGCTGCCAATATCGCCCCAGTTCTCCTCGGAAGGAAAAGAATCTTCATACAATCGTTCAAGAAAATCTGTTTGATCCTCAGGTTTTAGCCCCGGACCGGCATCACTGACACGAAGTTCGATATAATCCGGATGATCCTGGGAGTGCAATACCTCCAGGAGGACTTCCGAGCCAGCTTTGCTAACCGCCGCCGCGTTTTGCAGTAAGGAGTGGCTTAGCTGGAGTAATTGAGCCGTAATTTTAGGGTCAGGCTCGGCCTCCAAGCCATTTTCTATTCGAAAATGGAGTTGCTTCTGATCAAATTTCAATTTGGTACTTTCAATCAAGGCCTGCAGTTCGTCAGTCAAGCTGGAGGGAGGCTCACTTTCAGAACTTACGGAGGCTTGGGGGTTCATTTGCTCGAGCATGTTGCGCGCCTGGTCAAGCGCACTACGAAGCCCCTCAACTTGCAGAACGTTTTGGGCCATCGATTTCTCCAGGCGTTCCTTTTCGATCCGCAAGGCTTCTGCCTGGGCTATCGTTGCCTCGTTCTGGCGCAGGGTATTTTGCAGATCCTCAAGTTGGTCTTCGAGCGCTTCCTGGCGGGTGACCCACATTTCCACTTCTGACTCGTGAGTCTGACCGGTGATGTGCAGCTCCTGCTGCAACTGCTCTAAAAGTTTCTGTGATTGGAGGAATTGTTCCACAGTCTGTGCCCGGTCGCGTTGAACCTGGTTTAACAGCAATTGCAGGCGCTGGGCAGAGGTGGCTTTTTGCTCAATGTCCTCGGCTTCGTCCAGGATTTCGTTAACTTTTGGAGCGATCACACTCAATTGGTTAAGCTCTTTTGGGTTCCAAACTCGTTCGGTGAAGGGGCTCAGGCAAAGCAGCCCTCGTCCGATTGGCGCATCGATGGGATTGAGTGGGTAGAAGAGCAAATTGCCCAATCGGTTATAACCGATCAACTCCATCAGAGCAGCCTTTTCCTGGGCGAGCTCCTCAGGATTGTTGGAGATCAATGCATCCCGATCTTCGAAATGGGCAGTCAAAACAGGAAAAGCTATTTTGGGTAGCTCGATGGCTCCAAGGAACTCCTCACGGATTAGATCGTACATATTGAGCAGTGTGAAGCTGTTATTCTCTTTGTTGGTGACCAGGAAGCCGCACAGGTCTGCCAGCAGATAAAGCCCGAGGCTGTGGGTCAGGCTGCGCTGGATTTGGGTGTTTGTCTGCTGCAGGCTCACATCCAGCATGCGGACAGCAACCTCACTGGAAAGGTCACGGCGCTCCGTGGCAGGGGTTAATGGCTGCGAAGTTGTCTCAGGCTTTTTACGCTGCCAGGCCAGGCTGATCAGCAGCGGATAGTAAAGCAGTTGACTGATCATGACCGAGGCTGGCAGACTGCCGGCATTGGGTAATGCCAGGTAAAACACATAACCGATGGCTGCCAGAAAGAGGATGACAATTCCTTCAAGCCTGTCTAAGCGATCTTGCTGTAGATAAACAATTGCTCCGAGTGTAATCGTGAGCAGCGTAATCCCAACCCAAAGCAGGTCCTGCCAGGATCCATTGAAGCTCTGTTCGCCAGCCAGGGGTAACCACACAAGCGTGAGAATACTGGCGGCGGTAAGGATGAGAACCGTGAGCGCCCAGACCAACCATCCACGGCGTTGCTGCGGCTTCCAGAAGAGTGCCCTCAGAAACCAAACCATACAAACCAGCGTCAGCGCCCGGAAAGCGATGGGGAAGATTTGGTTAAGTTGCTGAAAGCCCTGGTAGATCATCAGGCTGAGCGTAAGCAGAATGAGCTGGCTAAAAAAAATGACCAGCAGGCTGCTGCGCAAAGCGGGGTTGTTGGCAGGATTGGCACGCCTGAAAGCAAAAAGCGCCAGTCCTGCAGAGGCGAGCAAGATGGCGTAATAGAGCAGTGCATAAGGGTACACTGACAGAACCGGCAGAATGTCGAGGATGGGTATCATGACTCGTTGCCTTCTCGCTCTACTTTGGTGCAAGAATTGTACCGCTGTAAGATGGTTTGAGGT